>CAZXMY010000135.1:0-6380 GCA_964641325.1 uncultured Flavobacteriaceae bacterium
AAATTTACAACAACAGGTGAAGGAACTATAACTGCATCTTTTGAAGATCCTACAGATAATGATAATAAGGCTATCATATTTTACACAGCCGATAATGAAAATGCTACACTTGACGATCTTACTTTTGTAAATAGTGGGACAAATACTTGCGGTTTTAACCTAGAAGTATCATTTGAAGCAGAGGCTAATCAAACGTATTATGCTTTTGCACAAGCATCTACTTCGATACAAACGATTATCATAGATAGCGATGCTTTATTAAGCACAGAAGAAAATACGATAGAAGGGTTTTCTTTCTTCCCTAATCCTGTAGAAGATGTTCTTAACATTAATGCTACACAATCTGTAGAGCAAATAACTTTATATAACATTACAGGACAAAAAGTGATGGATCAAAAAATAAATACCACAAACACACAACTTTCTTTAGGTAATCTACCTACAGGAATTTATTTAATGAAAGCTACATCAGGATCTGTAACCAGTACCTATCAAGTAATTAAGAAATAAATACCCATCTTAATTAGGTACAAGTCCATCTTTGTTATGAAGATGGACTTTACCTAATTATAAAAAATAACTCTATTAAAAGAAAAAAGACTTACCCAGCTCAAAAGGTGATTTGCCAGACTTGCTTTCGCGAAAGCGAGCTTGTGAGACCTACCTGCCGGCAGACAGCTTCACCACCATTGGGAGAGCAAAGCAATAAAGCGTAATGAATCAAATATCATGAAAAAGCATATTCTCACCTTATATTGTTTGCTCCTAGCGCTACAAGGATATGCACAATCACCGGAACTTGCTCAAAAAATTAGGGAGGTTGAGAAAAAAGTTCAATCCTCACCACAAGCTGAGAAGCTCATCTGGTTAGACTCGCTTTCTACCTTAGCGTTGCGCCTTACCGATTATGAGTATGATGTATTGGCTCGTAGGACGCTGGATAAGGCCATGGCGCTAGATTCTACTAATATTTTTGCTAAAAATTTATCTAAATATATTTACCATAAGACTAATGTGGACGGCGTTCCTGGCGAAGGTCTAAAAATATATGATGAATATGCTCCACAACTAAAAAAACTGTCTTCAAAGAGGTGGCTGGCTAAGATATATATAGAACACGGCTTCAGCCATTTTATATCTGGTAATATAGACTCCTCGTTTTACTATTACGATAAAACTGTAGATTTTTCAAAACAGGCCAATGACACTTTTACACTAGCAGATGCTAAAGTATGCCTTGGAGAAGCTTATGCAAAACAAGGTGATTTTACCAAGGCTTCACAAAACTTAAAAGAATCTGCCTCTTACTTTAGAAAGCTTAAAGACACCTCAAAAATTTTATATGTACAAAAAAACATCATCTTGTTATACAGGCAAAGTGGTTTTTATAAAGAGTCTGAGCAAGAACTTCAAGAAGCTTTAGCACTCTCAACTGCCTTTAATGAATACAATAGAATAGCTGTTTTTAACTTTTTTGCCTC
Organism: uncultured Flavobacteriaceae bacterium; assembly: GCA_964641325.1. Classification (GTDB taxonomy): domain Bacteria; phylum Bacteroidota; class Bacteroidia; order Flavobacteriales; family Flavobacteriaceae; genus Dokdonia. The sequence continues at coordinate 1,482 of CAZXMY010000135.1, forward strand.
AGAAGAATACCAGCGAAGAGGCGAAGAAAAAGAACGTATCGCATATCTTAAAAAGGCAATTACAAATTCTTACAAATCTACATATGACTTGTTTAACAGATTGCGTTTTCTATCTGCATTATCCATCGCCTACAGTGAAAATGATAGTATCGCAAAAGCACAGGAGGTTTTAAAAAAAATAGAAGGGGAACAAAAAATAAGGTCAAAAGAACTCAACCTTCGCAATAGGATTTATTATGTAGATGCGCTCAAAAAACTAGCCGAAGCTCGAGGTAACTACAATGAGGCTCTTCACTACGGAAAAGAATCTTTACAAATTAATATAGCTAGAAAAGCTTTTGAAGAAACCGAGGCGGCAAACTATTTTCTAAGCAAGGCCTATGAAGCGATAGGCGATCAAGACAACGCACTGAAGTTTTACAAATCCTATGCGCAAATTAAGGACTCTATCACGGGCATTCACAAAACAAGAACGCTGGCCCATTACCAGACCCTGTATGAAACAGAGAAGAGAGATCTAGAAATCCTTTCTCAAAAAAGCAACATCTCCCTATTAGAACAAAAACATAAGATTAGAAACCAGTGGTTCATTATTGGAGGTATTCTAGCCCTCTTATTTTTTATCATCTTTTTCTTACGAAGCCGTTACCAGCAAAAGTTACAAAGAGGTTTAGCCGTAGAAAAATTACGAACCCAAATCTCATCAGATTTGCATGATGATGTAGGTTCCTTACTTACAGGCCTCGCTATGCATAGTGAAATTTTAGGAAAAAATGCTCCGGATGACATTAAACTAAAATTGAACCGAGTAAGTGAACTTAGTCGCTCTGCTATGCTTAAAATGCGTGATTCGGTTTGGGTAATGGATGCCAGAAAAGACAACTGGCAGAGTCTTATCGACCGTATAAATGAGTTTGCCTCAGAACATTTGGGAACAAAAGAACTTAGCTATAATCTTAACCCCTCTAACCTCAGTAATGAAGAAGAAATAGAAGGCTTAACACGACAACATCTCTATCTTGTTGCAAAAGAAGCAATTGCAAATATTATCAAACATTCTAATGCAAATGAGGTAGTAATTGATATGGCAAAAAAGAAAGACCTTATTGAACTTTCAATTAAAGATAATGGCGCGGTAACCAAACAAACAAGCGCTGGTATGGGACTTTCTAACATGAAACAGCGTATCGCTAGCTTAAACGGTAAGTTTGAAGTAAGTACTTCTAACGGTTTTGCAATTTCAATACGTGTCCCTGCTTAGCAATTAGTAAGTTATGTAACGGAATGCTTAGTCTACTTTTGCGAAAGCAAAAAAAATGATATCTTAAGAGTACAAAAAAATGTATTATGAGAATCCTAAGATATACATTGTGCATTCTGCTCTTACCTCTTTACCTCATAGGTCAAGAAGCTACTTTAGAGGAGACCGTAGCTTCTTTAAAAACTAAAATATCCATCTCCCAAAAAGGAGAAAAGTTAGTTTTATTAGATAGCCTTGCGCGACTCGTAGAATTTAATGAAGACTATGGCTATAGCACGCTAGCCGAAGAAACGATTAAATTGGGGATAGAATTAGATAGTATCGCGCTGGCTACTGCCATGGCAGCAGATCAACTGTTTTATACCATTAATGTGCTTAATAAACCGGAAAGAGGGCTCGACTTATACGAATCATACCTTAAAAAAATACCACGATTAGAAACAACTCCAGTAAGTGCAAATCTATACCTCTATGCAGGTGATGGTTACAATAGTTTTGGACAGTATCGAAGCCTTAGACCTATATCAAAAGAGCCTTAGCATTAGTACAATTGCAGGAAGACAAGATAGAATAGCTGTTGCACTCAGGCGTTCGGGATTTACTAAAGGTAATATTGGAGAATTTGCCGAAGCATCAAAAGAATTAAACAAGTCCCACACAATATACACTACGCTCAAAGACACCTTGAATATGATTAACTGTAAGAACGAGTTAAGCATATTATATTCTCAAAATCACTTTTGGGAGGAAGCGGCAAAAGAACGCGAGGAAGCTATTAAACTGTCCACAAAGGACGATGGCTCCTTGTACAGCATTTATTATAACGCTGCAGCAGATGCTAGAGAACAAGAAGATATTGCTGGATGGATATTTAATATGGAAAAATCATTAGAAGAGAGTGAAAAAACGCTTTATAAGGAATTTATACAGCCTAATATATATAACAATCTCGTCATTGCATATTCCAGTGATAATAATCTCACCAAGGCAGAACAATACTTAAAAATAATTGAAAGCAATCCCGAAAAATATACCACTGGAACATCAGAAGATTATTACATAGAGGCGCAAAAGAATCTTGCTTTCGCGAAAGCAAACTACCCAAAAGCACTTGAGTTGGGCAAAAAACATCTGCAAAGAAAAAGAGACCAGCAGAGTTTTGTAGAAATCTATAATGCTGAGAATTTCTTAGCAAAAACCTATCAAAAATTGGGTAACCTTCCCCTAGCAAATATTCACAAGAATGAATACTATCGCATTAAAGACTCTGTATCTACCTCTCAAAAAGTAAAGGCCTTAAGCTACTACCAGACCCTATATGAAACCTATAAAAAGGATTCTAAGATTAAAGAACAAGAAAGTAGTCTAGAGCTTTTAGAAACCAAATCTAGAGTGCGAACACAGTGGTTTATTATTGCTGCTATTTTGGGTGGACTGGGTTTTATTATCCTTTATCTGAATTCACAATTCAAACAGAAAATTGCCAAACAAAAAGCTGTAGAAAAGCTACGCGTTAAAATCTCTGCAGATCTGCACGATGATGTAGGATCTCTACTGACAGGTCTTGCCATGCAAAGTGAAATTTTGGGTAAAAATGCACCAGAAAATATTAGTGAAAAATTAGATAGAGTAAGTGAGCTTAGCCGAAGTGCTATGCTTAAAATGAGAGATGCCGTTTGGGTGATGGATGCTCGCAAAGATAACTGGCAGAGTCTTGTAGATCGCATAAATGAATTTGCTTCTGAACATCTTGGGGCAAAAGAGCTTAGCTATAATCTTAACCCGTCTAATCTCAGTAATGAAGAAGAAATAGAAGGCTCAATACGACAGCATCTCTATCTTGTTGCAAAAGAAGCAATTGCAAATATCATTAAACATTCTAATGCAGATAAAGTTGATATCAACCTGTATAAAACCAAAAATGAAATTAGTTTAACTATAAAGGATAATGGAATTGTAGATACCCAAGGAACCGCCGGTTTAGGGGTTTCAAATATGGAACGACGTATTGAAGAACTTAGCGGTAAACTAGACATCACCATAACAGATGGATATCAGATAGCTGTGAAAATTCCAGCTTAATATCATATACCGCACGTCTATTTTCATTTTTCATTTACGTTAGAGATGACAAAAAAACTTATATTTAAACTATAAACCAGTATTTATGGGGAAATATAAATTGCTTTTGAGTTTTTTTCTATTTCCCATTTCCTTGTTTTCTCAACAAGCTACATTTGAGGAAACAATCAATTCATTAAAAGATAAAATTTCCATTGCTACACCGCAAGAGAAGTTGTTTCTATTAGATAGCTTAACCTTACTTATTGAGTTTAATACATCCTATGATTTTGAAGCCACTACAATAGAAACAATAGATCATGCTTTTTCCCTAGACTCACTAGAAGCTGCTGCATTTCATATTGTACAATTAATGTATTATAAAAATAATATTGATGGGTTGTCACAAGAAGGAATCAGTATTTATAAAAAATATAAACCTTATTTAAAAAACTTTAAGGATAAGAAATGGAATGCCGAGCTACATATAGAATTAGCAGATAGTTATTTTTTTTCAGGAGATGTAGACTCTGCATTTATCTATTATGAAAAGGCAAAAAACTATGGCATTGATGAGCAAGACAAAGCGTTTCTTGCCTATGTAAAACTCTGTATGGGGAGTGCCTATTCACGATCAGGAGCTTTCTCTGAATCCTCTCTTAACTTACAAGAAGCCTATACTGCATTTCAACAATTAAAAGACACGTTTGCAGTAGTTCATAGTAAATCATTATTAGCTAGTTTATATAGCAATAACGACTTCTTAAATGAAGCAAAGGCAGAACGTGATGAAGCTATTCAATTAGCCATTTTGGTAAAGGACTATGGCAAGTTAGCCTCCCTATATAAATCTGCAGCCCAGGATGATAAGAAAAAGGGGCTTGAAAAGAGCCGGATAGCAAATCTTAAAAAAGCATTTGAATATGCTGAAAAATCAGAATTCAAAATAGCAAATAGATTAGGCCATCTATCAAGTCTGGTTATTGCTTACAGCGAAAATGACAGTATTCAAAAAGCCGAAGAAATTATCGCTACTATTAAGAAATACCCAGAAGAGCTTAATAAACGCAATCGTGTCTATTATCTTGAAGCCCTACAACATCTTGCATTTGCTAAAGGAAACTATAAAAAGGCAGCGGCTTATGGAGAAGAAGTGTTACGTCTATTTAGAGACAAGCAATCTTATATAAAAATTAGAAATACTGAACTTTTGCTTAGTAATATCCATACTGAATTAAACAATAATGAAAAAGCCTTTACACATTTCAAGGCCTACACGCATATCAAAGATTCTATAGCAAGTGTAAAAAAAACAGCTTCCCTAGCCCATTACCAAACCCTATACGAAACGGAGAAGAGAGACGCTAAAATACAAGAACAAGAAAGTAATCTAGAGGTCCTAGAAGTGCAATCAAAAGTAAGAACCCAATGGTTTATCATTGCAGGTATACTAGCGGCACTTGGCTTTATCATATACTATATACGAAGTCGCTATAGACAAAAACTAGAAAAAAGCCTCGCAGTAGAAAAGCTACGCGTTAAAATCTCTGCAGATCTGCACGATGATGTAGGATCTC
>CAZXMY010000136.1:0-6341 GCA_964641325.1 uncultured Flavobacteriaceae bacterium
AGCTACAGCCTCTTATGGTATATTTATAATACCAAGTACGTATAGTTTTAAAAAGGAATCGTGAATAATCCAGAGCCTTTAGTTTACGCCGAAACGAGGGAAATTTTTAGTAAAGTTCGGTTTTGCCTAGCATTTTTTGGTTCGTTTTTTGGGCAATGCAAAAAATGAACAAACCCTATTACATTTTAATCTGTAAAAGCAGTCTCTTATTTACTTCGCAGTTAATTCCAAAAACAACCCCTCCAAACTCGTATTCTTTTGATTAAGCTGTAAGATTTTTAGCTCATTATCATGAGCAAAGTCAAAAACGCTAGCCCGCATATCTTCTTGCGTATCGAAAGTGATCTCATATATAAAATCGTGGGTATTTTTCACCGTACTCACGTGACTTAGACGTTCGAGAGCGACTGTTTCTACGCGATAATCAAACTCTACAATTACGATTTGTTGTTGTCCTTCTCGCAGATCGGTCATTTTCTTATCGGCTACAATTTGGCCTTTATTAATGATAATAACACGATCGCAAATGGCTTCTACCTCTTGCATAATATGCGTGCTCATTAATACGGTTTTGGTTTTCCCTATGTTTTTAATAAGTGATCTTATTTCTAATAATTGCTTAGGGTCTAATCCTGTTGTGGGTTCATCTAGAATTAATACTTCTGGATCGTGCAATAAGGCATTGGCAAGCCCTACACGTTGTCTATATCCTTTTGAGAGTTGGTTTATTTTTTTATGAGCTTCTGGTGTGAGTCCTGTAAGGGCGATTACTTCTGCAATGCGCTCTTTTGCTACGCCATATACTTGGGCATTAAAATTTAAATATTCTCTCACATACATATCCTTATATAAAGGATTATGCTCTGGTAGATATCCCACAGATTTTTTCACTGCATGCGCGTTATTTAATATGTCGTGCTCGTGCACTTTTGCGGTACCGCTAGAAGGCGCGGTATATGTGGTAAGCATTTTCATTAAAGTAGACTTACCCGCGCCGTTAGGACCCAAAAAACCTACGATTTCTCCTTTTGCAATAGAAAAGTTAATGTTGTCCAAGGCCAGTTGGTCGTTATAAAATTTAGAGATATTCGTAACGGTAATAGACATCTTTGGTTTTTTTCAAATGTAACGAATAATCAAGAAAATTAGATTCGTAATGATAACGGCTTTTAGGTGTATAAAGTGCAATATTAAACAGTAATACTACTTTTTGTATAAAAATGATAATTAGCACTTGCGGACGTGATATTTTTTTCTACTTTAGCTCCATAACAATTCATAATGTTTACAAAAGTTTATTATTCTAATAGTTATTTCTACTTCTTTAAAGAGGGGTCAGGACTATGATGGTAATAAGTAATTCTTAAAATCTCAAAAAAGTCCTGATAAGTATCAGGACTTTTTTTTGTTTGAGACTTTCGACAACGTTGTAAAATAAGAGACAAATGGCCCTAAAGGTGGCAATACAAGGTGTAAAAGGATCATTTCATCATAAGGTGGCTCAGACTTATTTTGATGAACATGTGGTTGTGAAGGAATGTAGTTCTTTCCCCGCTTTAATAGAATCTATAATCTCGAATGGGGTGACAGATGCTGTGATGGCTATAGAGAATTCTATAGCTGGTGCGATCTTACCTAATTATGCCTTGTTAGATCAACACGAGCTACATATAGAAGGAGAATTTTACCTAGATGTGCAGCATAATTTAATGGCTTTGCCAGGGCAAACAATTACAGATATTAAGGAAGTGTGGTCACACCCAATGGCACTACTGCAGTGTAGGAATTTTTTTAAAGCCTACCCGCACATAAAATTGGTAGAAGATACAGATACAGCTGGTGTTGCACGCCAGATCCAAGAAGAAGGACTAAACCGAATAGGAGCTATCGCCAGCGAAACTGCCGCCCAGATTTACAACTTAAAGATACTGGCTCCAAAAATTCAAACTATTAAAGATAATTCTACACGATTTTTTATTTTGGGAAGTCAATGTAAGAATCGTACGAATACTATAGACAAAGCCTCGTTACGTTTTACAACAGATCATAAAAGGGGCAGTCTCGCTACGATTCTAAATGTAATGAGTGATTGCAAGCTCAATCTTACAAAAATACAATCGATGCCTATTATAGAGACTCCGTGGAAATATGCCTTTTTCGTAGATGTCACTTTCGATGCTTACTCAGATTATGAAAAAGCAAAAAAAGTGTTAGCAATAATGGCGACAGATTTTAAAGTACTTGGGGAATATAAAAACCAAAAGAAATGATGAAGGTTGCAAACAGATTAGGGCATATTAAGGAGTATTACTTTTCGCGAAAGCTTAACGAAGTACGCGCACTTGCTGCTGCAGGAAATGATATTATAAATATGGGTATAGGGAGTCCAGATTTACCTGCACCCCAAACCGTGGTGACGGCTTTAAAAGAGTCGCTGGTAGATCCCAAGGCACATCAATATCAAAGTTATATTGGTCTGCCAGAGTTGAGAGAAGCGATCGCACAGTTTTATGCAAATCACTATAATGTATCACTAGATGCAACTCACGAGATATTGCCTTTAATGGGCTCTAAAGAAGGGATTATGCATATAAGCATGGCGTTTCTTAATCCTGGTGACCAAGTACTTATTCCCAATCCTGGATATCCTACCTATAGCGCAGTAACAAAACTGGTAGCAGCTACTGCGATACGTTATGAGCTGGATGAGACCAATCATTGGCTTCCAGATCTAAATGCACTTGCTCAGCAAGACCTGTCTAAGGTAAAACTCATGTGGCTTAATTATCCTCATATGCCCACAGGAGCTGTTGCATCTAAACGGTTTTATGAGGAAGTTATCACTTTCGCGAAAGCGAACGACATTCTACTCATTAACGATAATCCTTATAGTTTTATCTTAAATGAGAATCCGCAATCTATTTTTCAAATAGAAGGTGCAAAAGAAGTGGCTCTTGAGCTTAACTCCTTGAGCAAATCCTTTAATATGGCAGGCTGGCGTGTGGGAATGCTTTTAGGGAATGCCACAAACATAGAATCCGTACTCAAAGTAAAATCCAATATGGATAGTGGGATGTTTTATGGTATCCAGAAAGGGGCTATTGCGGCTTTGCAGTTAGACGGTAAGTGGTTTGATGCTATGAACAAAATATATGAAAAACGTCGAGAGGCCATATATACCTTGGCAGATAAATTGCAATGTAGCTACGCGAAAAATACCGTAGGTATGTTTGTTTGGGCAAAATTACCAGAAGGAATGGAGGCAGAGGGTTTTATTGATAGAATCTTATATGACAAGAATATTTTTATTGCGCCAGGTACCATTTTTGGCAGTAAAGGAGAAGGCCATATACGTTTCTCGCTGTGCGTCTCCCAAGAACGAATTAAACAAGCGATAGAAAGAGTATCATAACTCTTATGCCTACCCAAAAGAATACTATGAAAAATATAAATATTATAGGAGTTGGGCTTATAGGAGGATCTTTTGCTTTGGACTTGCAAGATTTATATCCTGAGGCACGTATTAGGGGTATAGATGCCACTCTAGATCATATTGCAGAGGCGATACGCCTAGGAGTGGTGCACGAAAAAGGAAGTTTAACAGAGTTAAAAAATGCAGACTTAGTCGTTCTTACGGTTCCTGTAGATGTTGCTACAGGCCTGCTACCTGAAGTATTGGATGCAATAGGAGAACATACTATTGTACTGGATATGGGATCTACAAAAGCTGCTGTTTGTGAGAGCGTAGCGACACATCCCAATCGTCGCAATTTTATGGCTTGTCATCCTATTGCGGGAACAGAATTTTCTGGACCCAGTGCAGCTATAAAAGGGCTCTATACGGGAAAAACAAATATTATTTGCGAGGTGGAAAAAACAGCCTTTAAACTTCAGGAGAAAGCCTTAGAGATATTTAAAAAATTGGACATGCGCATACGCTATATGGAGCCAAACGCTCACGATAAACATATAGCCTATATGTCACATCTCTCCCATATTAGTTCCTTTATGTTAGGGAAAACAGTTATTCAGAAGGAGAAAAACGAACGAGATATTTTTGATATGGCAGGAAGTGGTTTTGCCTCTACGGTAAGGCTTGCTAAAAGTAATCCGGTAACTTGGACATCCATCTTTAAACAGAATAAAGAGAACATATTAGAAACCCTTGACGAGTATATTGCCAACCTCAATCATTTTAAAACCCTTATGGAATCTGATGATTTTGAAGGGGTGTATCAAGAAATGGCAGATACAAATCACATTAAAGAAATATTAAACGGAATACATTAATACTTGGCTTAAAAAAGAAATAAGAGTCAAAAATAGACACTATGGAAAATAAAAAAGAACTCAGAAACTGGTTAGATGCTTTTAATTTAGACCATCCTTTAGTTATTGCCGGGCCTTGCAGCGCAGAGACAGAAGCACAACTGCTCAAAATTGCTCACCAACTTAAAGATAGTGATGCAACGGTCTTGAGAGCAGGAATCTGGAAACCTAGAACACGCCCAGGTAATTTTGAAGGTGTAGGTGCTCTTGGGTTAAAATGGCTCAAAAAAGCCAAAGAAGAAACAGGAATGCTTACCACTACAGAAGTGGCAAATGCCAACCATGTGGATTTAGCTCTTGAGGCAGATGTAGATATACTTTGGATTGGAGCTCGAACTACCGTATCTCCTTTTATCGTACAGGATATTGCAGATGCTTTAAGAGGTACTGATAAAACAGTACTCATAAAAAACCCTGTGAATCCAGACTTATCTTTATGGTTAGGTGCAGTAGAACGTTTCTATACTGCAGATGTAAAAAATCTAGGTGTCATCCACAGGGGGTTCTCCACTTATGAGAAAACCCGATATAGAAATAATCCTGAGTGGCAGATAGCAGTAGATCTTCAAAACAGATTTCCAGATCTTCCATTAATATTGGATCCTTCCCACATTGCAGGACGCAGGGATATCATACAAGAATTGAGTCAGACGGCTTTAGATCTTAATTATGATGGGCTTATGGTTGAGACCCATTACGACCCAGATAATGCTTGGAGCGATGCCGCGCAACAAATCACGCCTGATACTTTAATACAAATGATGGTGGATCTTAAAATAAGAGAGGAAGAAGGGCAGGAAATAGAGTTTAAAAATAAATTAAACACCTTACGTACGCAGATAAATGTTGTAGATCATCAACTTATTGAAAGCTTAGGTAAGCGTATGAAGATAGCAGATGATATAGGTTTACTCAAAAAAGAAAATAATGTATCCATTCTTCAAACGAAGCGCTGGAATGAGATTCTAGGAAAGATGATATTAGAAGGTGAAGAAAATAACCTAAGTGAAGAGTTTATATTAAGAGTGTTTAAAGCAATACACCAAGAATCTATAAATCACCAGCAGAAGGTTTGGGCAAAATAAGTGTAGATAGGTAACAAAAAAAGGCTCGTAAAACGAGCCTTTTTTTGTTTAGTCTTGTTTGGTATAACTAAGTCGTCTAGACGCTTTACGCATAAGAACATTTACAAGATCATCAGGAGAGCTGCCGAAACCTCCACGCACTTTTTTGTTATAGTTCCAGAGCAAAACACCATCTATACCATTGTTAACACTCATATTAACTACAGCAGTATTGGTAGCTCCTCCGAAACCTACAAGAAGTCCAAGAGCAAGACTAGCGCCCTCACTCATAGGTTTATTAGTCTCATAGTCTCCAGAAATAATGGCATCTACACCTAATATTTTTGCAAGCTCATCTGAGGTGTATTCATAAATATTGTCATAAGTAATACCTTCTTTAGCTAGAAGGGCATTGGTTCTTTTAGGTTCTTGTAGATCAAGACTAAGTAACTTGCCTCTTTTTTTTCTTTTTAGAAACCAAGAAAACATAGCACCTTGTAAACCTTCTCCTTCAGATCTTTCTAAATCAGCAAATTCCTTATCAGACATTTTATCTCGCTGTCTAGGGCGCAAGGTTACTTGGGTTTTAAAGGGTACAATTGCAATGATTTTGTGATCCTTAGCAATTTCATCAAAATCTGGGTTTTCGTATAAATTCGTTTGTGCTTTTGTATTAAAGCCTATGCAAGCTGCGGCAATCAGTAAAAAGAAATATTTTTTCATAAAAGATTTTGTTAGAGGCGCAAAAATAGGCTTTTTTAGTAATTTATAATTTCATATGAATTATTAGAGTGTCTATTTGAAGCTCTTTAGCCATAGAATAGGAATTGTTTATCAATCTACTGGAATTTGGCACACCGTTAAAATGGAAGAAGGTGTCTTTGTTTTCTTTGTTGTTTATGAACAAACGTAAATGTGTATAGTATAATTAATGATGCAATTAATAAC
>CAZXMY010000137.1:0-6286 GCA_964641325.1 uncultured Flavobacteriaceae bacterium
AGTTTCATAATTACAATTTAAATAAAGAACTCTACTATTTAAGTTGATTGATTCTGCGGATTCATCTGCTCTGAAAGCTTCAAGTAAAATTCTAGTTTTCCCAAGTCCAGATAAACCAATTAAACGAATACTTTCAATAGGCTTTTTTATACCGCTTTTAATTTGGTCTACTGTTTTACTTATAAAATCGCTTTCATGATATTTTTGAGATGTATTTATCATAGCCTCCCAATCATTCCATGTACATAACGGGTTATATTTATCCTTTTGATGTTGAAGTGCAAAAAGTGCGGTTGCTTTTATAGCTCCAGTTAATCTAGATATTAATTGATTCTGAGCTTTTTCTTCGTCGTTTAGTTCTACGGAATAGTTATATTCTACAGGGAATCTTAGATGTTTTATATCAAATGGAAGTAAATTTTGATTCTCTTTTAAAGAACCGAGAGTACCGTTCATAACACCAATTATTCTCTCTTCCTGAATTGATTTATATGCGACACCATATTCTAAAAGAACATTTGGATTTGGTGTCGGTTTTTGTGTTTCTCTGAGAGTCTTTTGAATCTCAGGAGGAATTGTGTCAGGGAAACTATGATTGATTATAGACAAATCGGCAATAAATATATCACAATTTGGAATTCTTTTATCCATAATTGTGGAAGCTAATTGTACTGATCCAGGCTCTCCAGAAATACCTTCTTGTATTTCAAATTCAACTCCTTTTAATTCTGGTTTGTTTTTTAATTTCTTAACAGATTTTTTTATACAATCTAAAATGAAATACTTGTTGTATTTCGCATCTGTTGTCATCTGCCAAGAAAAAAATATTTTTAATTTCATATTTCAATTCTTGAATTTATTATGAGGTTCTCTATACGAAGGAAAACTGCTTATATCGTTATACTCAACTTGAGTATCCTTAAAATTACAAAAACCACTTTACAAAAGCCCAGCCCTCTTCAATAAGGCTTAATGCTGGAGTATACCTTCACCGTATTATTTCAAAGACAAGAGTTCCCTTTTTAAATTGTCAATTGCCCGTTGTTCGTATTTATCGATAAAATATGCGGTTTTGAAAATAGGACCCTTTTCTAAAAAATGCTCCAAGACTTTTTTTCTACCTTTCTTATACATGAAGTCTGGGTAAATGCTATACTCCTTTCTGATATTCTGACTGTATTCAATATACTCTTCAGGGCTTTTCCCTAAAACTGATAAGTCTAAATCTAGTAATATATTTATATCGAAATCTTCGGAGAGCTTATGTTCTTTTGTTGCCTCTATTTGTGTTTTGCATTTTTCTAGATGCGAAAAAGAAGTCTCAGCTATTCTTTTTTCAAAGAGTAACGCACTCTGGTGTTCATTATCACTTTTAGTCGATTTATAAATAATATCGTGATAGTAAATGGAGAATAACAAAGTGTCTAAATCTTCTATTTCAGACTCAAGCTTTTTTAATTCATTAAGCATATTTATGATGTGCTCAAGGTTGTGATAGTGGCGAGATTTAGATGAATAATTTTTTTCAATTTCAGACCAACAGTCAATACTGTAACTTTCGTTAGCTGAGTATTTTCCTATTAGTTCTAAAAATTTTGTTTTTATCATTCCCTTCGTCTTGAAGTAAAAAACTTAGTCAAAATGTTACACCAACCCGGCCCTTTTCAACAAGGCCTCAGGCTTCGGTTCTCTTCCGCGAAAGCGTTTATACAATACCATAGGGTCTTCTGTACCGCCTTTTGAGAGGACGTGTTCTTTAAACTGTGCACCGGCTTCTGGATTGAGAATACCGTGTTCTTTAAAATACTCAAAGGCATCTGCATCCAGTACTTCTGCCCATTTGTAACTGTAATAACCCGAAGAATAGCCGCCTTGAAAAATATGAGAAAAAGACGTACTCATACAGGTTTCTGGAGTAGCAGGATACAAACTCGTATCTGCAAAGGCAGCGCTTTCAAAAGCTTTTACATCTTCTATTCCAGAAGGGTCTTGCCCGTGCCAAGTCATATCTAAGAGTCCAAAACTTAACTGGCGCAAGGTCTGCATGCCTTCTTGAAAGGTGGCACTGTCTTTAATTTTCTGGATGAGTTCCATTGGGATGACTTCTCCGGTTTCATAATGCGTTGCAAAAAGCTCTAAGGCTTCTTTCTCATAACACCAGTTTTCTAGGAGTTGGCTAGGTAGCTCTACAAAATCCCAAAATACAGAGGTGCCTGAAAGGGTAGGATAGGTCGTATTTGCCAGCATCCCGTGAAGACCGTGGCCAAACTCGTGAAACAAGGTAGTCACCTCATTAAAGGTAAGCAAAGACGGCTTGCTAGGCGTAGACGGCGTGAAGTTGCATACATTAGACACGTGTGGACGCTCATTTACTCCATCTTTAACCATTTGTGATTTAAAAGAGGTCATCCAGGCGCCGCCGCGCTTGCCATCTCTAGGATGGAAATCGGCGTAAAAAAGCGAAATAAAATTGCCTTTAGTGTCTAGCACGCGATAGGTTTTTACCTCTTTGTGATAGGTGTCTACGTCAAATATCTGCTCAAACTGTAATCCAAACAATTTAGATGAAATGGCAAAAACACCATCTATCACGTTTTCTAGTTTAAAATAGGGTTTGAGTTGCTGGTCGTCTAACGCAAATAATTCTTGTTTGAGTTTTTCTGAGTAGTAGGCGCTATCCCATTTCTGGAGTTGGTCTATGTTGTCTTGCGCTTTCGCGAAATTTTCCAACTGCGCAAATTCTCTTTGTGCCGCAGGCTTTGCCTTTTCTAATAGTTCGTTTAAAAAGTCCAATACATTGTCTGGACTTTTTGCCATACGTTCTTCCAGTACAAAATGGGCGTGAGTCTCGTATCCTAGTAATTGCGCACGCTCGTGGCGTAGATTTACGATGTCTAAAACATTGTTCTGATTATCACGGTCATTACCTTTAAAGGCTCTACTTCCAAAAGCCAGCGAAAGTTCTTTACGCAGTTCACGATTCTCTGCATATTTCATAAAAGGGATATAGCTTGGGTAATCTAAGGTAATAAGCCAACCTTCTTTGTCTTTACTTTTAGCAAGAGCAGCGGCGGCTTCTTTAGCACCTTCTGGCATTCCTTTTAAATCTTTTTCATCTGTAAGATGGAGTTCGTAGGCATTGGTTTCTGCCAAGACATTTTCTCCAAAAGTGAGTGCCAGTTTGGAAAGAGCGGCGTCAATTTCGCGTAAGCGGGATTTTTTTTCATCGGGAAGATTAGCGCCATTACGAGAAAAACTCTTGTAATTTTTGTCTAATAAAGTTTTTTGTTCAGGAGAAAGATCCAGACTATCTTTTTGTGCGTATATAGATTGTACACGCTTAAATAACAAGCTGTTAAGCGTGATATCGTTACTTAATTCAGAAAGCATAGGAGAGACTTCCTGGGCGATTTTCTGAATATGTTCATTGGTTTCTGCACTGTTTAGGTTAAAGAATACACTAGAAATTCTTGCCAGTTGTTGTCCAGAGTACGCTAGCGCCTCAATGGTATTTGCAAAAGTGGGTACGTCTGGTTGGGATGTAATTTCTTCTATTTCTTTGCGACTCAGAGTTATAGCCTCTTTAAAAGCAGGTAAAAAATGTTCATTTTTAAGTTGTGAGAAAGGAGCAATATCAAAATTTTGCAGAAGCGGATTTAAAGTAGACATATTATTTTTGTTTCAAGAAAGTATAAAATTGCGTATTTCATCGATTGTGTCAAACAAAATATCGAATATACGTCGTAAATTCTTACATTTGTAAGAGTGAGTGTTATTTCAACTAATTTTACGTTAGTTAATTGAGATTTCCCCCACTCAATGTACATACAAAGGTTTGATTAATATTTAGAATGGTTAATAAATACGGTATCAATCCCCCAACGTATTGCATTGTTTGAAAAGACCACCTCTGGTGGTCTTTTCTATTTGGAAAGGTTTGCAGCACCTTTAATTACCTTTTGTTTAAGACTCTCCTTAAATTCTAAAATTTTTGTTTGTAACGCGTCATTAGTAGCGCCAAGTATTTGAGCGGCAAGTATTCCCGCATTTTGTGCACCGTCTAAAGCGACCGTGGCTACAGGAACGCCTCCAGGCATTTGTAAAATGGATAATACACTATCCCAACCATCGATAGAGTTTCTGGATTTAACAGGAACACCTATAACGGGTAATGGAGATAATGAGGCGACCATTCCTGGTAGATGTGCAGCGCCACCAGCACCAGCAATAATGACATTGATACCTCGCGTATGCGCATTTTTGCCATAATCAAATAATTTGTCTGGAGTGCGATGCGCACTTACAATATCTACCTCCGTCTCCACGCCTAGCTGTGCGAGTACATCTACAGCAGCCTGCATAACGGGTAGATCACTGGTACTTCCCATAATAATTCCTACTTTCATTGTATTGTGGTATTAATTAAAAGTTATCGTGATTTACGATTTACTTATGACTTTAATAGTTTCTTTAACCTGTTGAGCCACTTTACGAGCCTCATTAATATCTTTATGAGTCATTGTTACATGTCCCATTTTTCTAAAAGGGCGTGTGAGCGCTTTACCATATATATGCGGCGTTACTCCTGGCAGTTGCATAATTTCCTCGATATGCTCATAATATACATTGCCTTCATAGCCTTCTGCTCCTACGAGGTTCACCATTACGGCACCCGCTTTGCTTTGTGTATCGCCTAGTGGTAAGTCCAATATGGCTCTCAAGTGCTGCTCAAACTGGTTTGTATAACTTCCTTCTATACTGTAATGGCCACTGTTATGAGGTCTTGGAGCGACTTCGTTTACAAGAATTTCATTGTCTTCTGTCTGAAACATCTCTACGGCTAGTAGACCAACGTGTTCAAAAGATTGAGATACTTTTTCTGCCACGGCTCTTGCTTTTTGGGCAATGGCATCATCTATACGTGCAGGGCAAATCACATACTCTACCTGGTTGGCTTCTGGGTGAAATTCCATTTCTACAACGGGATAAGTGCGTACCTCTCCAGAGACATTGCGGGCTACGATTACAGCAAGTTCGTTTGTAAACGGGATCATATCTTCTGCAATACACGGTACTTGTGGTAAGGATTCTAAATCCTGAGCAGAGCGCACGACTGAGACTCCTTTGCCGTCATATCCTCCTTGGCAAGATTTCCAAATAAAAGGATAGCTGGGCTTGTCTTGTGCTATTGCTTTCGCGAAAGCGTATTTCTTAAAATTTGCTGTGGGAATATTGTGCTTAGAATAAAACTCTTTCTGTACGCCTTTGTCCTGGATATTGCGCAAAGTGGCTGCTGCCGGAAATACTTTTTTACCTTCTTTTTCTAAGGCTTCTAATGCCTCCACATTTATGGTTTCTACTTCAAACGTAAGTACATCTACTTTTTGACCAAAATTATAAACAGTATCAAAATCTGTTAAACTGCCTTGCTCAAAATAATTGCAAGCAATCTTGCTAGGTGCCTCTTCGCTTGGGTCAAGGACATAGGTTTGTATGTCGTATTTACGAGTGTCATAAAGCATCATTTTGCCTAATTGACCACCACCTAGAATGCCTAATTTAAACGAAGAAGAGAAGTAGTTTTTCATAAAAGTTCGCTACAGCGAAAGCATAAAAAGTTAAAACACAAAAATACAAAAATACATTGGGGTGATTTCCTTCCTAATGTAAGAGAATTGAGAATATGAAAATAGTATCTTTGCCTCTTTAAAATACCTATGGAAACGATACAACTGCACGACCTAACTTTTGAAAAATCTATTTCTAAAAGCCAGGTGCAACAAGCCATTAACGGTGTTGCCGTGCAACTTAATGATGATTTTAAGGAGAAGCGTCCCGTTTTTTTAACGGTGCTTAATGGTGCTTTTTTGTTTAGCGCAGAGCTTATTAAAAAATTTGATCACGAGTGTGAGCTGAGTTTTATTAAAGTGGCGAGTTATGATGGGCTTCAACAAAATGATGAAATCTTCACCGTAATGGGTGCAGAGCCATCGCTTAAAGGCCGTGATGTGATTGTGGTAGAAGATATTGTAGACTCTGGAAATACCATAGATACCATTATCCAGATTCTTAAGGACGAAGAGGTAAATTCTTATAAAATTGCAACGCTTTTTTATAAACCGGAAGCGTATTCTAAAAATCATGAAGTAGACTATGTAGGTTTAGAAATCCCAAATGATTTTGTGGTAGGTTTTGGACTTGATTATAAAGGTTTAGGACGTAATCTTACCGCTATTTATAAATTAAAAAAGACAGTATAAACGAGTCAAGAAAAAAACAAATCAAG
>CAZXMY010000138.1:0-6266 GCA_964641325.1 uncultured Flavobacteriaceae bacterium
ATGGGCAACAGAGCGCCTTTTACTTGATGGTGCAAAAAGGAATCTTTCTAAAAGTGATCAAGAAAACTTTGATCAATTAGTAAGAGATTATAAGAATGGATTATATACAAACAATTATAAAGAAGCCCTCATCACAAAATCGTTAGATACTATTGTAAGTGATCGAGAAGCACAAGAATTTTATGAAGCAAACAAACAAAACTTTAATCTTAATGAAGGGTTGTTAAAACTTAGATATATCCAAATTGCGCACGACTATAATAATAAAAAGCAGTTGCAGGAGTATTTCATACGTTTTAACGATCAGGATAGATACATTTTAGATTCATTAAAGTTTCAATTTAAAAAGTATTTTCTTAACGACTCGGTATGGGTAAAGAAAAGTGTCGTCATCCAAAGTGTAAATCCTGTAAACGCTGCAAATGCTGATAATTTGTTAAAAAAAACCAATTTTATACAACTACGAGATTCATTAGGATTATATTTGATTTCTGTAGGAGAAACGCTTTCGCGAAAGCAAACCGCGCCCCTAGAATATGTGCGACCTACCATAGATCAAATTCTTAAAAATAAAAGGAAGCTAGCCCTGGTAAAGGAGCTAGAAAAGGAAATAAAAGATGATGCGATTAAAAACAACAAGTTTGAAATTTATAAATAAGATATTGATTATGTGTTTTCTAATAGGAAACACTGTGTTAGCTCAAGTATCACTGGGAAGTCCACCAGTAGATACAATTGCGGAAACAGAAGCAGCGACCGACTCGGTAAAAAAACCTTTTCAAAGCTTTAAAGTAGATGGTGTTGCAGGGGTTGTAGGAGATTATCTGATTTTAGAAAGTGATATAGATGAAGCTTTTATAGCTATAAAAAGTCAGGGACAATCTGCAACAGATGTTACTCCTTGTCAAGTAATGGGGAAACTGCTCGAGGATAAACTCCTAGCGCACCAGGCTATACAGGATAGTATAGTGGTTAGTGACGCTCGCGTGAATGGAGAAGTAGATCAGATTATCGCAAGGTTTGCACAACAATTAGGATCGGATCAAAAAGTCGTAGAGTATTATAAGAAAGATAATATGGCAGATCTTCGTGCGGAGCTTTTTGGTATACGCAGAGACATTATCCTTTCTGAACAAATGAACGAAAAAATCATCTTCTCTGTAGATATTACACCAGACGAGATAAGATCCTATTATGAGAGTATTCCTAAAGAAGCACTACCTACTATAGGGGTAGAACTAGAAATTGCTCAAATTGTTATAGAACCTAAAGCCACTGAGGCAGAACGCCAGAGTGTTGTAGATAAGCTTAATGGATTTAGACGGGATATATTAGAAAATGGAAGCAGTTTTGCCACAAAAGCAGTACTCTATACAGATGATGCGGCCTCTAGAGGAGAAGGCGGTTTAATGGCCGGTGTTAATAGAAGAACGCCTTTAGTAAAAGAATTTAGAGACGTCATATTTTCACTGCAGGAAGGAGAAGTAAGTGAACCTTTTGAAACCGAGTTTGGTTTTCATATTGCTACGGTAGAAAAGGTAAAAGGAGATAATATGGATGTGAGACATATCTTATTAATCCCAAAAATAGAAAGAGCACAAGAAGAAGAAGCAAAAGATAAAATCACTAAAATAAGAGAGAGAATAATTGCTGAGGAACTTACTTTTGCAGAGGCTGCAAGGGAGTTTTCTGATCAGAAAGAAACAAAATTTGACGGTGGTATTTTAGTAAATCCAGAAAATTTGAGCACAAAATTTGAATTAACAAGACTGGATACCTCCATCTACACTAAGGTAAGCAACCTAGATGAAGGAGAAGTATCATTGGTATTTAATGATCCAGATAGAACCAATAAATCACAATTTAAGATACTTACAGTCAATAGTAAAATACCTGAGCATAAAGCAGACTATACAAAAGACTACATCAAAATCAAGGAACTTGCCTTGCGCCAAAAGCAAATTAGAGCCATATCAGAATGGCAAAAAGAAAAGATTGCCGAAACCTACATTAAGGTAAACGGTGTGAATAGAGATTGCGAATTTGCTAGTAACTGGTTAAAAAAATAATCATATGTCTGATGTAGCTGCGATAGATAGCCTTGTTGAAAAACATAAACTCCTTAAATCAGAAATTGCAAAAGTTATTATTGGTCAAGAACAGGTTATCAATGAGATACTTCTTGCTGTGTTTTCTGGAGGTCACGCCTTACTTGTAGGTGTGCCAGGACTTGCAAAAACGCTTATGGTAAATACCATTGCACAAACCCTAGGATTGGATTTTAAGCGTATACAATTTACGCCAGACCTTATGCCTAGTGATATATTGGGTTCAGAGATTTTAGATGAAAATAGGAAGTTTAAGTTTATCAAAGGTCCTGTATTTGCAAATATTATTCTTGCAGATGAGATTAATCGTACGCCGCCTAAAACACAAGCAGCACTATTAGAAGCGATGCAAGAAAGAGTGGTTACCGTAGCAGGAGAACGATATCCATTATCTAAACCGTATTTCGTACTTGCTACTCAAAACCCAATAGAACAAGAAGGTACTTATCCTTTGCCAGAAGCACAGTTGGATCGTTTTATGTTTGCCATAAATCTGGATTATCCAAGCTATGAAGAAGAGGTGAATGTGGTAAAAGCTACTACTTCTGATCATAACGCAGAAGTATCTGCACTGTTTGACGCTCAAGAAATTATTCAATTACAGCAACTTATTAGAAAAATACCTGTGGCAGATAATGTCATAGAGTATGCCGTAAGTTTAGTGGGTAAAACAAGACCTAAGTCAAGTAAAGCGGCGCAGATGGTTAAGGATTATATTGATTGGGGAGCGGGACCTCGTGCCTCTCAAAACCTTATTCTAGGTGCAAAAACACATGCTGCTGTAAATGGAAAATATTCTCCAGATATAGAAGATGTGCAGGCGGTGGCAACAGGCATTTTAAGACATAGACTTATAAAAAATTATAAGGCCGAGGCACAAGGATTAACCATAGAAGAGATTATAGAAAGCCTATTCTAAGATTAAATTGAGGTTGGCATACTTTCGCGAAAGCTACCCCAATAATTTTCCTTTTTTAGAACCTGTCTACATAAACTTAGCCTATTGCTATTGTCCCTACGTTATTGTAAATTAGTGCTCCTAAAAAATAAATATAATCATCCAAAAAAAATATAGTTTATGGCATTTGATATAAATATGATCAAACAAGTCTATTCAAGAATGGGCGCGCGGGTAGACGCAGCTCGAGAGCTTGTAGGACGACCGCTTACATTATCCGAAAAAATCTTATACAGTCACCTATGGGAAGAAAAGTCTTCTAAAGCATTTACTAGAGGAAAGGATTATGTAGATTTTGCTCCAGATCGTGTGGCTTGTCAAGATGCTACCGCTCAAATGGCATTATTACAATTTATGCAAGCTGGAAAATCTAAAGTGGCTGTACCGACAACAGTACATTGTGATCACTTAATCCAAGCCAAAGAAGGTGCTAATAAAGATCTTAAAAGAGCTAATGAGACCAGTAATGAAGTTTTTGACTTTTTAGGTTCTGTTTCTAACAAATATGGAATAGGTTTCTGGAAGCCAGGAGCAGGAATTATTCATCAAGTAGTTTTAGAAAACTATGCGTTCCCTGGAGGAATGATGATTGGTACAGACTCTCATACGGTTAATGCTGGAGGATTAGGAATGATTGCTATTGGCGTTGGAGGAGCAGATGCGGTAGACGTTATGGCAGGCATGGCTTGGGAACTTAAATTCCCAAAACTTATTGGCGTTAAACTTACAGGTAAATTATCAGGATGGACTGCACCAAAAGATGTTATTCTTAGAGTAGCAGATATTCTTACTGTAAAAGGAGGAACAGATGCTGTAGTAGAGTACTTTGGACCGGGAGCAACAGCAATGTCGTGTACAGGTAAGGGCACGATATGTAATATGGGAGCAGAGATAGGAGCGACGACCTCTACCTTTGGATATGATGAATCTATGGAGCGTTACCTGAAAGCTACAGATAGGGCAGATGTCGCTGCGGCAGCAAACAATGTTAAAGAACATCTTACTGCTGATCCGGAGGTTTATGCAAATCCAGAAGATTATTTTGATCAGGTAATAGAAATTAACCTTTCAGAACTTGGGCCTTTGTTAAACGGACCATTTACGCCAGATCTTTCTACAGAAGTAGGAACTGCAATGACAGAGAAAGCAAAAAGGAAGGATTGGCCACTTGCAGTAGAGTGGGGTTTAATAGGGTCGTGTACAAATTCTTCTTATGAAGATTTATCTAGAGCCTCTTCTATTGCCCAGCAAGCCATTGATAAAGGCGTAAAAATGAAAGCAGAGCTGGGTATTAATCCAGGATCTGAGCAAGTGCGTTATACGGCAGAAAGAGATGGTATTCTAGAAGTGTTTGAAAAATTAGATGCTAGAATATTTACTAACGCTTGTGGACCGTGTATTGGACAGTGGGCGAGATATAGCGATCCTAAAAATGCACCCAAAAATAGTATCGTTCATTCTTTTAATAGAAATTTTGCAAAACGTGCAGATGGGAATCCGAATACACACGCTTTTGTAGCCTCTCCAGAGCTTACAGCTGCTATTGCTATCTCAGGAAGACTAGATTTTAATCCTTTAAAGGATAGCCTAATCAATGAAGATGGGCAAGAAGTGATGTTTGATGAACCTACAGGATGGGAATTGCCTCCTAAAGGATTTGATGTAAAAGACAATGGATATGTGGAACCACTAGTAGATGGTAGTGGTGTAGAGGTAAGCGTAAGTCCTACAAGTGAACGATTGGAGTTGTTAACTCCGTTTACACCAATAGGCAATACTATAAAAGATGCTAAATTATTGATAAAGGCATTTGGAAAATGTACTACAGATCATATTTCTATGGCTGGACCTTGGTTACGTTTTAGAGGTCATCTAGATAATATTTCTAACAATTGCCTTATTGGAGCTGTTAATGCTTTTGGTAAGAAAACTAATTTTGTTAAGAGTCAAATCACTGGAGAATATGGGGGAGTGCCAGATACGCAAAGAGCGTATAAAGCGGCAGGTATCCCAACAGTAGTTGTAGGTGATCACAATTATGGAGAAGGATCTTCTAGGGAGCACGCGGCAATGGAACCTAGGCATCTAGGTGTAGTAGCGGTAATCGTGAAGTCTTTTGCTCGTATTCATGAGACCAACCTTAAGAAGCAAGGTATGCTAGGTCTTACTTTTGCAAATGAAGCCGATTACGATTTGATCCAAGAGGATGATACTTTCAACTTTTTAGACCTCAACGGGTTCGCTCCCGGAAAGCAACTTACATTGGAAATCGTACATGCAGATGGAAGTAAGAATAGTATAAAACTTAATCATACGTATAATCAAGCGCAGATTGATTGGTATAATGAAGGTAGCGCACTTAATTTAATAAAAAAGGAAAACGCTTAATATTTCTCGAGTTTAGCTTATGTTCAAAGGCTAGAAAACTGAAGGAAAAAAGCCAAAAAAAATCTCTCTATTTAAGAGAGATTTTTTTTGGCTTTTTTGTAAGGTAAGTTAGGTAATAAAGACAATTGTATAAAACTGTCTTTATGAATTCGCAATGGTTTTTTGAGGATATTAATGTATTTTCAATGTTATGTCCACATAAATTTAAAAAGTATAAAGCTAATCACTCTTTTGACCATTATCAGAAACAAGATTTCATTTACTACAAGGAAGACAACGCTAATAAGGTATATCTCATCCAAAAGGGAAAAGTAAAGCTAGGTTACTATGCAGAAGATGGTAGTGAAGTAATTAAAGCTATCGTAACTAAAGGAGGAATTTTTGGAGAAAAGGCTATTCTAGGGGATGATATTCGCAACGAATTTGCTCAAGCTTTAGATAAGAATACGGTACTTTGTCCTGTGTCGGCACCTACAATGCGCAATTTAATGCGTGACAATCAGGTTTTTAGCTTAAAAATATATAAATTTTTAGGTTGGCGCTTTAAGAAATTGGAAAGACGCTTAGAACTTTTATTATTTAAAGATACAACAACAAGGCTCAAAGAGTTTTTAAAGGAATTAGAAGAAGATTATGGCTACTGTTGTCCTAAAACGGGAGATACAGTTATTGAACATCCTTTTACACAAAAAGATATTGCTAGCATGATTGGAACTTCTCGACCTACTCTTAATTCTATAATGAATGATTTAAAAGCAAACCAATTTTTAGAATTTGATAGAAAAAAAATTAGATTATTTTCATCCTAAAAC
>CAZXMY010000139.1:0-6231 GCA_964641325.1 uncultured Flavobacteriaceae bacterium
TAGATTCGTTTTCACGAAAAAGTTCGCAGTGGTACATAATCTTATCTACCAAAGTTGTTTTACCGTGATCTACGTGGGCAATAATAGCGATGTTTCTAATCTCCATAACGTGTGTCCGCAAAAGCGGATATCTAATTTATTAATAGCGATAACCTATTTTATTCGCTCCTGCTGTTGTCAGGCAGGTATGCGAAAGCCTTCTCGCTTACAGCCTGCAAAAGTAGGCTATTTTAATGGATAAATAAGTGCTTGCTAAGGAATAGTAGCAATGACACTAATTTGGTTGTCTAATCTAGCCTCAGTCTGTACATACTTTTAATTTAAGCAAGTCATTGCGCAATTCAGAAAAGGATTGTTTTTTTGTATTGCACAAATGCCCTTTGCCGTAAAGTATGGACTTATTTAATCAAACTGACCAAATACAAAACCTACTCCCTAAAGACGGCACCGTACACTATCACGGATTTGTGTTTTCCAAAGCAGAATCCGAAACCTTATATGACATTTTCTTAGAAAGCATTAACTGGAAAAATGACGAGGCTATCATGTACGGAAAACGAATCGTAACAAATCGCAAAATTGCTTGGTATGGCGATACGATGTCGCAATACTCCTATGACAAAATTACGCGAGATGCTTTGCCTTTTACAAAGGAACTAGCTGCCATGAAAAGAAAAATAGAAGCACTCACTGGCGAAACCTATAACTCTTGCTTATTAAACTTATACCACAATGGTTCTGAAGGTCTTTCCTGGCATAGCGACGACGAAGATTTTTTTAAGAAAAATAGTGCGATTGCCTCTATAAGCTTTGGAGCTACCCGTAAGTTTGTGTTCAAGCATAAAGATACTAAAGAGGTAGTATCCCTTATTCTAGAGCCTGGCTCATTATTAGTAATGAAAGATGAAACACAAACACATTGGCTGCACAGCTTACCTCCAACCAAAAAGACACAAAAACCAAGGATAAATCTCACCTTTAGAACGATGGTAAAATAACTTTTTTCACATCGCTTTAGATAGCCTTACTACACAAAGACATAGGAATACATTCTGCGAGAGTAGGCTATCTTAATGGATAATTAGCGTATTTGTAGGGAACATACAAAAGCTAACGTTTTAGTTACATTAGAGGATAATCGTCACCCGTTTCTAAACCCACGTCACCCTGAAAATCCCGAAACTTCGGGGCAGGGTCACATAAGTAGCTCAGCGCAATATGTAATACAAAATCAAAATCTTTCTCGTGTGTGATGCTGAAATAAATTCAGCATGACGTTACATTCTTTCTGGAACTTCAATACCCAGTAATCCAAAGGCTTTTTTAATTACCTGACCTACTTGACTGCTTAATGCTACTCTAAAGGCTTTTTCATCATCGGTAGCTGTTCCTAAAATAGGTACTTGTTGGTAGAAAGAGTTAAACGCTTTTACGAGTTCGTAGGTGTAATTTGCAATGAGCGCTGGGCTTTTTTTATCTGCTGCTAATTGTACCGTATCAGGATATTCTTGTACTAGTTTAATGAGTTCTTTTTCTTTAGGATGCAACTCATTTGTAGAAGCCGAAGTCTTTACTCCTAACTCTTTGGCCTTACGAAGAATAGACTGTATCCTGGCGTAGGTATATTGTATAAAAGGCCCTGTATTTCCTTGGAAATCTACAGACTCTTCTGGATTAAAAAGAATACGTTTTTGAGGGTCTACTTTTAAGATATAATACTTCAGTGCGCCCAATCCAATGGTTTTATAAAGGGCTTGTTTCTCTTTGTCACTATAACCCTCCAGCTTTCCTAATTCTTCAGAAATTGTGCCCGCCGTTTGAGCCATTTCTTGTATGAGATCATCGGCATCTACTACCGTTCCTTCACGAGATTTCATTTTTCCTGATGGTAAGTCTACCATCCCATAACTTAGGTGAAATAGATTTTCTGCCCAATCATAGCCTAATTTTTTAAGAATTAAGAAGAGTACCTTAAAGTGATAATCTTGCTCGTTACCTACTGTGTAAATCATTCCATTTACATCTGAGTGGTCTTTAACACGCTGTATGGCAGTCCCAATATCTTGCGTCATATATACCGCTGTACCATCAGAACGCAATACTAGTTTTTCATCTAGTTCTTCGTCTGTTAAGTCACACCATACAGAACCGTCGTCTTTCTTAAAAAACACTCCTTTTGCAAGTCCTTCTTCTATATTGTCTTTTCCTAATAAATAGGTATTACTCTCATAATAAAGGCTGTCAAAATCTACACCTAGACTTTTATATGTCACATCAAAACCGTCATACACCCATTGGTTCATTGTTTTCCACAATGCCACAACTTCTTCATCTCCTGCTTCCCATTTACGGAGCATTTCTTGGGCTTCGAGTAAACTAGGGGCTTCTTTTTTTGCCTCTTCTTCGGTTTTTCCTGCTTCTAAAAGAGAGGCAATCTCTTTTTTATACTCTTTATCAAATCTTACATAGTAGTTCCCTACTAGCTTATCTCCCTTTGTTTCTGCACTTTCTGGTGTTTCTGCATTTCCATACTTTTTCCAAGCAAGCATAGATTTACAGATGTGAACTCCACGGTCATTAATAATTTGTGTTTTATAGACCTTAGATCCTGCGGCTTCGGTAATTTTCGCGACAGCGTATCCCAATAAAATATTTCTAATATGTCCTAAATGCAAAGGCTTGTTTGTATTGGGAGAAGAAAATTCTACCATTACCGCTCTATCATTCTGAGCAGCTACCCCAAAATTTTTATCCTCTACAATCTGCTTAAAAAACTGTGTATAATACGTATCTGAAATAACAAGATTGAGAAAGCCTTTTACCACATTAAAAGCAGTTACCTCCGTTACATTCTCTACGAGGTATTCCCCTAGTTGTGTTCCTATTTGTACTGGATTTCCTTTTACGACACGCAACATGGGAAAAACGACCACGGTTACATCGCCTTCAAACTCTTTACGGGTTGCCTGAAACTCTACAGAGGCTAGTTCTCCACCATATAATTTTAAAACAGCATCTTTTACGTGAGTCGTTAGGTTTTCTTGCAGGGTCATTTTCTATCCAATTAAGGCGCAAAGATAGTCCAAATTGTGGGTTTTGTTAAAAAACTATGCTTTGAAAAATTCTGTCTTTATGGTAAAAAATCCTAACAATTAAATGCAATTTATTTTTTGGGAAGGAATACCTCTGCCATCATACATCTGGCACTACCTCCACCACAAGCCTCAATAATATCTAAAGAACTAGAAAGAATCTTACTACGCTTATTAATTTGAGTAATTTGTACAGGTGTTAAACTTTGATAAGCAGCCTTACTCATAATCACGTAACTACCGTCTTTGCCTTGGAGCTGTAACATATTTCCAGCAAAATGATTGACCTGTTTTTCTGTAATGGCAATAATCTCCTTGCCATCTTGTTTCAGACTTTTTAAAACGGCTTTTCGTTCTTTCTTATCATCTATACTATCCAAACATATTACAGAAAAATCTTCTCCTAGACACATCATGACATTTGTATGATAAATAGGTAAGCGCTTACCCTCTACCGTTTGATAGGCCGTAAAAATGACAGGTGTATACTCAAAATCCTCGCAAAACTCGATAAATAAATCTTCATCTGCTCTGGGCGACAAGGCGCAATAGGCTTTTTGATTAACACGGTCTAATAATAGACTACCCGTTCCTTCAAGAAAATAACCTTCTTGCTCTGCACTAGAGTAATCCACCACATGTTTTATTACATATCCTTTTTCTTCTAGAATATCCATAATGTCTTCACGCCTTTCTGTACGTCTATTCGCGGCAAACATAGGATATAGGGCTACGGTTCCGTTTTCATGAAAACTCACCCAATTATTAGGGAAATGTGCATCTGGTGTGTCTGTCTCTTTCTTATCATCTACAACGACAACAGTCACTCCTATATCTTCTAGTTTTTTCACAAACTCATCAAACTCTGCAGTAGCTTTAGTCAGCAAATCTGCGGGAAGCACGCCTTCTATCACTTTTTGATAATAATTGTTTACGGCAGTCTGTTCGTTTGTTCTAAAATGAACAGGACGTATCATAAGGATGGTGTCTGTAATCTGATTCATAAGATATTTACTTAAGTGTAAAGTTAAGATTTAGAAATAATATTTTGAACGATCATATCGCCGTGTTGTCGTGTGTTTTCAATAAAATACCGATTGGTTTTTAAACCTCCACCAGCAACACCGGCTACATATACATTGGGCAAGTCAGATTCTAAAGTCTCTTCGTCATAAATAGGGGTTTTATAGATATCGTCACCCACGGGCAATCCCAATCTATCAAAAAGGCTATAGTCCGGCGTATACCCTATCATTGCGAGCACAAAATCATTGTCTAAAACCACTTTGCCATCGGGAGTATGGAGATGTACCTTAGTTTGGGTAATTTGTGTAACCGTTGTATCAAAATAAGCTTTAATAGCACCTTCTTTTATACGGTTTTCGATATTAGGTTTAATCCAATATTTAGTTCTTGGATTTATTTCTGAGCCGCGCACTGCCATGGTAACTTCAGCACCTTTATAATAGGTTTCTAAGGCGACATCACAAGCCGAGTTTGCTGCTCCTATTACAAGTATTTTTTGACCCACATAAGGATGTGCACTGCCATAAAAATATTTTACCTTTTCCAGAGCATCACCGGGCACATTTAATTTACGTGGCGTATCGTAAAATCCTGTGCAGACGGTTACCGCTTTCGCGAAAGCGTTACCTCTTGCAGTTACCACTTCATAACCGTTATCAGAAGGCTTCATAGATTGAACCTCGGTATACAATTTTATATTGAGCTGCCAACTTTCCTGAACTCTACGGTAATATTCCAGAGCCTCTTTTCGGGTAGGTTTATCGGTATGAGAAACAAAAGGAACACCTCCTATTTCTAACAATTCTGAAGTACTAAAAAAAGTCATCTGCTCAGGAAAATTATAAAGCGAGTTGACCAAAACACCTTTTTCTATTACCATATAATTCAATCCAGCCTTTTTTGCGGCTATGGCGGTTGCCAGACCAATAGGGCCAGCGCCAATTATGATAAGGTCAAATGGGGATTCTGTAAATTTTGTCATCGATTACGCCAGAAGAAAGGGGTTAAAAGTATTAGTACGGTAAATAACTCAAGCCTTCCAATAAGCATTAAAAAACCGCACCACCATTTTGCCGCAGTGGGTAATCCTCCAAAATTATCTGTAGGACTCAATTCTCCAAAAGCAGGTCCTACATTACCTAAAGCAGAAGCCGCACCGCCTAGCGCAGATACAAAGTCCAAGCCTAAAGCGCCCAGAACAGAGGCTCCAATTATCCAAGAAAGCATATATAAAATAAAAAAAGCCAGTATATTATAAATGATCCCTCTATCCACAGAACGGGTATTATACCTTACCGGTATAACCGCATTAGGGTGCAGCGTTCTTTTAAACTCCATAATAGCATTCTTTATGGTCAGAATATGTCGTACCACCTTAACACCTCCCGAAGTAGAACCTGCAGAACCTCCCAGAAACATGAGTCCAAAAAATATTACAGTAAGAAATGGAGTCCAAGCTGTAAAATCTGCCGTAACAAAACCTGTTGTGGTTATAACCGCTAATACTTGAAATAAACCATGTCTAAAAGCACTTTCTCCTGCACCCCAAATCATAGGATGCGCTATGGTACTCGTTGCTACGTCTGCCTTAAAATAAATAACCAATCCCGCAATTAGCGTAAAACCAACTATAAAGGTCATGTATAATCTAAACTCTTCATCTTTTATTATTTTTTGCACTTTCCCCTTAAAAGCAAAATAACTCAAAACAAAATTCATACCAGCAAGCATCATAAAAAGGATAATGATATATTGGATAATAGGGGTGTCATTCCAATATGCGACACTGGCATTTTTAGTAGAAAACCCTCCTGTAGACAGTGTGCTCATAGCGTGATTAATAGCATCAAAAAAAGACATTCCTGCCAGATTAAGAGCGAGTGTCTCAGCAACGGTAAACCCAAAATAAATAAGCCATAGACGCTTTGCAGTATCTGTTATTCTAGGATGTAATTTGTCTGCACTTGGACCGGGCGCTTCGGCAGCAAACAACTGCATACCTCCTATTCCTAATAACGGTAGGATGGCGATTGCCAGAACAATAATACCCATCCCTCCTATCCAATGTGTGGTACTTCTCCAGAATAAAATACCTTCGGGCATAGATTCAATA
>CAZXMY010000140.1:0-6181 GCA_964641325.1 uncultured Flavobacteriaceae bacterium
CTTATAGACGACGCCTGTGTATTGCAATTGTCCTTCTCGCTGCGTCTCGTTAGTTTGCGTTACAAATTCTACTTGGAAGGTGTTTGCTGCCTTACGATAAATCAAACCGGCTTTAGCGGTAATAATTCCATTAACAATTGGTAAGGTAAATGGAGAGTCATCACCCCAAGGATGACCTTGTATCAATGCATTGAGCGAGACATATTTATACGATGAGTTAATGTATCCATAAAGTTCTTTAGAAATCCCTATTCGATTATAGAAACTGCTACTCGATAATGGATCGCGCTTTCCAAAAAAAAGAGTGACTCCTTGTTCCACAAAAATTTGTCGCGTACCTACGGCCACCTCAGAATTGAGATCAAAAAACACCCGTTTATTTCGTTGAAAACTTTTTACATAACCAGCATATCCATTAAGGTGAACACTATTTTCTATCTGACCAACCCAACTAGGTATAAATTCGTTAATCAACTCGTGATAGGCTATTTGTATGGCGCCGGCAAGAGATTGCGGCCCTGCCAGGCCAAACTCAGCCGTTAAACTCCAGATATGTGATTCTTTCACCTGATTTACTCCAGATTGCACAAATAAATATCCCGCATAAGGTCTTTCTAATAGATCAAAATCTGTTTCAAAAAGTTCTCTAGGAGTGTAGGTCTCTTGCCCTATTAAGAAATCTAATTGCAAACTAGATTCTGCAGTATTATTGAAAATAAAATCTTTAGACAAACGATTACTATAACCAATAAAGCTACCCGTAGTATAGTACCTATCTATGCCCAGCAAGAAATCATTATCATGGCGCAGACTGAATTGACGCTTAGGAATACTGTCTTGGGATTGCGCCTGAGCATATACAAAACACAAAAACATGCTTAGGTACAACACGAGTTTTGGACTTAACTGCAAGTCAGTAGAATAATAGTTTTTAATAATGATTTTGCTCATACAAATATACCTTCAGGCTAATTGTTAATAGAGTCTATATGAACAAAAGAATATCGCAAAGGCGTTTTTTTCTTTTTTGTAAACAGCAGCAATTTATTCCAGTCTTTTTTAAACCATAATCCATTGCCCAAAAAGATAATGCCGTTATCATCTATATACTCAAACTCAGATGTATTATATCCTAAATCACCGCCTACCCATATCACTTGCACCCCTCTTTGCTTCAACTCGACCATTCTTGGGTAAATTTCATCATAA
This sequence comes from uncultured Flavobacteriaceae bacterium, assembly GCA_964641325.1. Lineage (GTDB taxonomy): Bacteria > Bacteroidota > Bacteroidia > Flavobacteriales > Flavobacteriaceae > Dokdonia. The sequence continues at coordinate 1,210 of CAZXMY010000140.1, forward strand.
AAATTATTTGAATTATGACAATGGTAACAATCCCCTTTAATTGCATTACATATTTCGTTTATTTTAGAATCCCATACGGGATGATTATTCATAAAAATAAGTTTATGCGACATAAACAAAACCGAAGAAGTTTTAACCGTATCTAAAACTGAGAATAAGAATTTCTTTTGCTTTCCTACAATAGAGCTCAAACTATCTTGAGAATCTATAGTAATAAAGGTCACATCATCCCTGCTGTACGCGTGATACTTCCCCTTTAATGTTGCGTTATAAAATTTTGTATCGGACGTTTTATCATGATTACCTATACTCCATAGGGTATTTGGGCTTTTAAAATCAAAAATAGAATCTCTATGTGCAAACGCATCCTTATTAGCAAAAGTGTTTTGAGCTAAATCACCGCCTATGAGTCTCATATCATACGCAGAAAAATCTATAGTATATACTTTTTCATACATACTGTCATTTGCGTTAATACGGGGATGTGATAGATAGATATAAGAATTTTCATATTCTGAAATGGACTCTTTACAAGACAGTACCGTTAAGAATAAAAGAACAAGAATAAAAAACTTAGCCACAAAAAGATGATTTACTTAGAAACCCCTAAAATAGGGAAACTATGTACAAAATTGAGAATAGAATAAAACTGACACTTTGTCATAATTATTTATTAGACGTATCTTTGTACGATTATTGACAACTAGTAGTTCTTTACACCCTTAATGGAAAAAATAATAGACGAAAATAAACAAGGAGAAACCCTCCATTTAGAAGCTAAAGAAGCAAACACTAAGAAGCTTTTTATTGAGAGCTACGGCTGTCAGATGAATTTTTCTGATAGCGAAGTCGTTGCATCTATCCTAGCCAATGAAGGCTATAACACCACAAAAAATCTGGAAGAGGCGGACCTTGTGCTTGTAAATACGTGCTCCATACGGGAAAAAGCAGAGCTTACCGTACGTAAACGTCTAGAAAAATACCAAGCCGTAAAACGCAAGCAAAACCCTAATATGAAAGTGGGTGTTTTAGGCTGTATGGCAGAACGATTAAAAAGTAAATTCTTAGAAGAAGAAAAAATAGTAGACCTTGTTGTAGGACCAGATGCCTATAAGGACATTCCTAATCTGCTAAGCGAAGTAGAAGAAGGAAGGAATGCAGTAAACGTAATCCTTTCTAAAGAAGAGACCTACGGAGATATTTCTCCTGTACGCCTACAAAGTAACGGCGTAACTGCCTTTGTATCTATTACTAGAGGATGTGATAATATGTGCACCTTTTGTGTCGTACCCTTTACGAGAGGTCGTGAGCGTAGCAGAGACCCACAGTCTATTCTGGAGGAAGTACAAGACCTTGCCAGCAAAGGCTTTAAAGAAATTACTTTATTAGGTCAAAATGTAGACTCTTATTTATGGTATGGCGGTGGCCTTAAAAAAGACTTTGCAAAAGCGAGCGAAATGGCAAAAGCAACGGCAGTAAATTTTGCCCAGCTTATGGATATGGTGGCAAAAGCGCAACCTAAAATGCGTATACGTTTTTCTACCTCTAATCCTCAAGATATGACCCTAGATGTTATTGAGGTTATGTCAAAGCATAAGAATATATGTAATTACATCCATCTTCCTGTACAAAGTGGTAGCGATCGCATCTTAAAACTCATGAATAGGCAACATACCGTTGCAGAGTACAAAAAATTAATAGATGATATTAAAGCCCTCATACCTAATATAGGCATTAGTCAAGATATGATTACGGGCTTCCCAACAGAAACAGAAGAAGACCATCAAGCCACCTTAGACCTTATGCGCTATGTGCGTTACGACTATGGCTTTATGTTTTACTACTCAGAACGACCCGGCACGATGGCAGAGCGTAAGATGGAGGACGACATTCCTTTAGAAACAAAAAAACGTCGCCTGCAAGAAGTGATCGATTTACAAAGAGATATGTCTCGTGAAAATCTCACAAACTATCTTGGTCAAACTGTTGAAGTACTTATCGAGAAAACCTCTAAGAAAAATGAGAACGAATGGAGCGGTCGTAATGATCAGAACATTGTGACCATTTTCCCTAAGGCAAACTATAAGGTAGGTGATTTTGTACTGGTAAAGATTAAAGAATGTACTACAGGAACGCTCATTGGAGAACCTGTAGGATATAGTGACGCAAATTAGTATAACGCTTACGCGAAATGGAACCTGTGAGATTCGCAATCCAAGAAAAGAAATATCAAATTAAAAACGTAAAACAAGAACTACTATCTAAAGTCTACTGACTAAGAAAAAAATGGAAGGAATACAGACAACAAAACAGCGTTTCGGCATTATAGGGGATCACTCAGGACTTAATCGTGCTGTAGAAAAAGCGATTCAAGTAGCGCCTACAGATATCTCAGTACTGGTGACGGGAGAGTCTGGTGTGGGTAAAGAAAGTATTCCTAAAATCATACACTCTTTATCTCATAGAAAACACAACAAATATATTGCAGTAAACTGTGGAGCGATTCCCGAAGGAACCATTGATTCAGAACTTTTTGGTCACGAGAAAGGAGCTTTTACAGGAGCTACACAAACGCGTAGTGGTTATTTTGAAGTAGCAGATGGAGGCACGATATTTCTTGATGAAGTAGGAGAACTTCCCTTGCCCACACAAGTTAGATTATTGCGAGTATTAGAAAATGGAGAGTTCTTAAAAGTAGGCTCCTCCAAAACTCAAAAAACAGATGTACGCATTGTAGCCGCTACAAATGTGCAAATGTTTGAAGCCATAAAAGAAGGTAAGTTTAGAGAAGATTTATATTACAGACTGAGTACTGTAGAGATTAATTTACCACCGCTGCGCGATCGTAAGAATGACATCCATCTCTTATTTAGAAAATTTGCTTCAGACTTTGCTATGAAGTATAAGATGCCTACCATACGACTCGACGAGCAAGCCATTCAATTACTTATCAATTACAGATGGGCTGGTAACATTAGACAACTACGTAATGTCGCAGAACAGGTCTCTGTTCTAGAGCAAGACAGAGCCATAACATCAGATACCTTAAGACCGTATTTACCTAATACAGGCTCACGACTTCCTGCCGTGGTAAAAAACAAGGAGAGCTCGGACTTTGCCAATGAACGAGAGATACTTTATAAAGTTCTTTTTGATATGAAGAGTGATCTAAACGATTTAAAAAAGCTCACTCTAGAACTCATGAAAAATGGCAATACAGCAGATGTGAGAGAAGAAAACGAGACCCTTATTAAAAAAATATACAGTGAGAAAAGTGAAGACCATTCGTACAATCGTGAAGAACAAGAATTAGAAGTATTGCAGATACCTCAAGAACCTACGATTATCCCTGTAAAATCACCTGAAGTTATTGAAGACCCTTATCACTTTGCAGAAGAGATTGAAGAAGAAGAAACCCTATCGCTTCATGATAAGGAGTTGGAACTTATTAAAAAATCCTTAGAAAGACATAAAGGAAAACGCAAAGCTGCCGCCGAAGAACTAGGCATTAGCGAGCGTACCTTATATCGTAAAATCAAACAATTTGATTTATAATAAATTTGTGCTATAAATAAGTATCTTGCTTAACCAATTTTTAACAATCCCCTTGCGTTACCTCACTATGAAGAGAATAAAAAACATATTAGTAGCACTCGCATGTATTACAATTTCTCAAAGTTGCGGAGTCTATTCTTTTAGCGGTGTATCTATAGGTCCGGATGTTGAAAGCTACCAAGTAAACTTTTTTCAAAATGAAGCCGCCATTGTAGAACCAGGAATAGACAGAACCTTTACATTAAATCTGCAAGATCTTATCCAAAACCAAACCCGCTTAGTACTCACAAATGCTAACGCAGATCTTGTTTATGAAGGTGAGATTGTAGAGTATTTCATAGCACCACAATCATCTACCTCAGAAAACACGGCTGCCCAAAATAGGCTTACCATTACTATAAACGTGCGGTTTTTTAATAATAAGGTACCTGATGGATCAGAGGATTTTGAAAGACGTTTCTCTTTCTTTTCTGATGTACCAGCAACTACACAACTCATAGGCTCTGCCTTGGACACTTCCCTAGAAGAAATTTACGAACGTATTACACAAGATATTTTTAACGCTTCTCTGGCCAAGTGGTAATGAACAGTACAACCTTTACATACCTACTAGAACATCCAGAAGCCATCACCGTAGAGCAAACTAAGGAGATAAGAAATCTCATTGACGAGTTTCCTTATTTTCAAAGCGCGCACGCCTTGTATCTCAAGGGGCTTAAAAACCAAGGTAGCTTCACTTATAACAAAGCTCTTAAAGTAACCGCGGCGCATACAACCGATCGCCATGTACTATTTGATTACATAACCTCTACTCTATTTTCTCAAAATGAGATCAGTGCAGAGATAAAGAATCAAGAAACAAATCTTGTTAACATTCGAGTAACAGATATAGATGATGTCTCTTTGAGAGTCCAAAAAGAAGAACTTGTCAAGGCAGAGCATATACTAAGTCCTGATCTTTTTGTTGCCAAAGAAAATTCAGAGATGACAACTCAAACTCCAGAAGAAATTCTTGAAGTAGGCAAGCCTTTAGATTTTGATAAAGAAGAAACCCACTCTTTTTCTGAGTGGCTTCAACTTAGCACTTTCAAACCCATAGAGCGATTAGAAAAGCCAAAAGAAGAAGACACCATTGACGAAGCGACAAGTGAAACAAGTACGCTTTCGCGAAAGCGAAAAGAAGAAATTATTAATTCCTTTATAGAAACGAATCCCAAAATTAAAGTCTCTCCTTCTAAAACGGTAGCTCAAATAAAGATTCAAGAAACAGACGTGATCCCTTCAGAATCATTAATGACAGAGACATTAGCGCGAGTCTATCTCGAACAAAAAAACTATAAAAAGGCGCGACTCGCCTACCGTATTTTAAGTTTGAAATATCCAGAAAAAAGTGGTTTCTTTGCAGACCAAATTCGGG
>CAZXMY010000141.1:0-6107 GCA_964641325.1 uncultured Flavobacteriaceae bacterium
CATTTGCTGGAGCAGCGATTGGAGAGTATTTCCGTGATACGGGTCGTCCAGCATTAATCATTTATGATGATTTGTCTAAGCAAGCCGTAGCATATCGTGAGGTATCTCTTTTATTACGTCGTCCACCGGGACGTGAGGCATACCCAGGAGATGTATTCTTCTTGCACTCAAGATTATTGGAGCGCGCAGCAAAAGTAATTAATGACGATGCTATTGCAGCAGATATGAACGACCTTCCAGATAGCCTTAAGCCTATCGTAAAAGGTGGAGGATCTCTTACAGCACTTCCTATTATTGAGACGCAAGCAGGAGATGTATCTGCATATATTCCAACTAACGTAATTTCGATTACAGATGGTCAGATATTCTTAGATGGAGATTTATTTAACTCTGGTGTACGTCCAGCAATTAACGTAGGTATCTCGGTATCTCGTGTAGGAGGTAATGCTCAGATTAAATCAATGAAGAAAGTATCAGGTACATTAAAACTGGATCAAGCAGCTTTCCGTGAACTAGAAGCATTTGCCAAGTTTGGATCAGACCTAGATGCAGCGACATTAAATGTAATTGAAAAAGGTAAGCGTAACGTAGAGATATTAAAGCAGTCAGAAAATACACCATTTACGGTAGAAGATCAGATCGCTATTATCTATGCAGGTTCTAAGAACCTCCTACGAGATGTGCCGGTAAATAAGGTAAAGCAATTTGAAGCAGAGTATTTAGAGTTTTTAAATGCGAAGCATAGAGGTATTCTTGATACGTTAAAGTCAGGAAAACTTACAGATGAGGTTACAGATACATTGGTAGCTGTGGCAAAAGATCTGTCCGCTCAGTTTAAATAAGAGTATTTCGCTTTCGCGAAAGCATAAAAGTTAGGAGTTCAGAGGTATGAGTTCAGAGTGGAACTTCTCAGAACAAATGGCTGAATATTTGAAATTATGGGTTTTCAAGAAAGTCCAATTCGTAAGAAGAGCTTTGAGTTTGCATGTGAGATTGTTTATTATTGTGATACTTTAAAAGAGAATCGGGATTTTGAAATAGCCTCTCAATTACTTAAAAGCGCTACGAGTATTGGTGCAAATACGAGAGAAGCCCAACGTGGAGTCAGTAGAAAAGACTTTAAAAATAAATTTGGTATTGCTCTAAAAGAAGCAGATGAGACATTGTATTGGTTACAAATACTCGAAGCCACTGGAAGAGATGTACCTGAGGGAATGAAGAATAGATGTGAAGAGTTGATAAGAATTTTGGTAGCAATAATCAAAAACTCATAACTCTAAACTCGTAACTCTGAACTTGAAAGATGGCAAACTTAAAAGAAATAAGAAATAGAATAGGTTCCGTATCCTCAACGATGCAGATTACTAGTGCCATGAAAATGGTATCTGCTGCCAAGTTAAAGAAAGCGCAGGACGCAATTACGGCTATGAGACCCTATGCAGATAAGCTTACCGAGCTATTGCAAAACCTGAGTGCAGGATTGGATAGTGATACGGGAAGTAATTATGCGGATGATCGCGAGGTACATAAAGTACTTCTTGTGGCGATATCTTCTAATAGAGGTCTTGCGGGAGCCTTTAATTCTAATATCATTAAAGAAGTAAAACGCTTAGCCGAAGGAAAGTATGCAAACCAAGAAGTGAGCTATATTACTTTAGGAAAAAAGGCAAACGATATCATTTCTAAATCTGGAAAAGTTATTTCAAATAACAATGAAATTTTTGATGACTTAACCTTTGATAATGTAGCTGCAATTGCCGAAGACTTAATGGAGCGTTTTGCGACAGGTGAAGTAGATAAAATTGAAATTATCTACAATAAATTTAAAAATGCCGCTACTCAAATTGTAACTACAGAGCAGTTTTTGCCTATACTTCCTATAGAAAGTGAGCAGGCATCTACAGCAGATTACATATTTGAACCTTCTAAGCCGGAAATTGTTCAAGGATTAATTCCTAAGGCATTAAAGACACAGCTTTTTAAGGGAATTAGAGATTCTGTCGCTTCAGAACACGGCGCTCGTATGACCGCTATGCACAAAGCCACAGATAACGCAACAGAGCTTAGAGATGCACTTAAGTTGCAGTATAACAAAGCGCGTCAAGCAGCGATTACTAATGAAATTTTAGAAATTGTAGGCGGTGCAGAAGCATTGAATAACTAAGTAAGCTTTACGTTATAGAACAGTAAAAAACCTCGCCATAAGGCGAGGTTTTTTTATGCTCAGATAGGGAAACAATTATCGGGACTGACTAGTATCGGGGCTTTAGAACCTACATTTATAGAACTTTCTTCACATTATTTGGTTTGAGTGTTAAGCCCTTAGAGTTTTCCTTCTTTTAAGGGCTTTTCTTTTTAATTCCCGCGCACCTGCCTGACGGCAGTCAGGGTCGGGAATCTCATCAATAAAATTAGCATTTTCGATTGCTATCGTAGGCGGGAATCTCATCCGGATATGAGCTTTTTATTTGTCGGCAGAGATGTCTTACTAAAGACTTCCCTATCTTTATGGCAAGACTTTTGAATATTGTCTTTAAAACGATGTTATGAACATGATTAAAACCACTTTTATTACTAGTCTATGTATAGTGTTTTTGCTATGTATACAGTGCAAAAGTAAGGTAGTGACTGCTACAGAGCAAACCCAAGAAAAACAAGAAATATTACATAATATGGAAATGCGCAATCCTATTTTTGCCAAAGCAAAAACAACCTTTTACACCTGGAGTTCTGGTGTTCAAGGAGGCGGCACAGGAATTCATATGGAATTTGATTGGTTCGCAATGCCAGAAAATCTCGTAATGAAAGAAGCTTACTTTAGAGGGCTTAGCGCGAGCATTATTCAAGATCAAAAAGGATATAGTGCAAGCTTTGTCGTAGGTCAAAATAATCCCCAAGATATTATTATGCACAGTGATCCTTTACAGGAAGCAGCAAACACACCTCCTAAAAAGAAAGTATTCCCAGTCGTTCTTACAGATCGACAAGTGGGGGTAATCTATGAAGAGAATGGGCAACAGGTTTATACCATTATGAACCATCTTGAAGAAAAGCCATCTGTTGCTTTACCAAGCGCTGCACCAGGATCCAAGGGACTCTAATATTCTCTATTTATTTTCGTTACTTTTGAGAAGCTTAACTAATCTTCTTTTTTGAGTACACTTAAACGGTTTTTTCAAGACACGGTAATTTATGGACTCGCCACTGTGCTGCCTAAAGTGATGGGCATTATTCTTGTGCGACTTCATACAGATGCGCTACCTAGAGAAGGCTATGCAGAGGTGACCGCCTTTTATGTAGGTGCCGCTTTTTTAAATATCATTTTTACCTTAGGATTAGAAACGGCTTTTTTTAGGTTTTTTGCAAAAAAAGAACAAAAAGAAAGTGTGTACAGCACCACTTTTATTGCCCTTACGATAAGTACATTAATTGCAGGAATTCTCGCTTTCCTGTTTAGACAACCTATTGTGGATGCTTTGGATATTCCGATGGTCTATTTTTATTATCTCTTAGGGATTGTGTTATTGGACACACTTGTAGTAGCTCCCTTTGCTTATCTCAGAGCAAGGGGCAAGGCCTTGCATTTTACAGGAATAAAAATGGTTAACCTATTTGTTTTTATAGGTCTTAACTTCTTTTTTCTTTGGGCCATCCCAAAATTTAACTGGACATTTAATGGGTATGATACAAACGATTTAAGAACCTATATATTTATAGCTAATCTAGCAGCTAGTGTGATTACCTTGCTTTTAATGCTGCCACAATTTTTTAGAGTAAAACCTATTTTCGACAGGAAGATTTTTAAAGAACTATGGAAATACGGCTGGCCCATAATGGTAGCAGGACTTGCTTATTCCGTAATCGCGCAGATGGACAAACTCTTTGTAAATAACATTAATAAAGAGATAGGCGGAGCCTATGCAGCTTGTTACAAACTAGCAGTATTTATGACCATTTTTATTCAAGCTTTTAGATTGGGAGCTGAACCTTTCTTCTTTAATCAGGCTAAAGAAAAAAACGCAACTTCTACCTATGCTACTATCTTGAAGTATTTTGTAATTGTAGGCACGTTTGGTTTTGTACTTATAACTGTATTTGTAGATGTGATAAAAGAACAATTAGTAAACGATGCTTCATACCACATCGCTATGGAGATTGTGCCTTACATTCTTCTGGCAAATCTTTTTCTAGGGATCTATCACAATCTTGCCATATGGTATAAGTTAACAGATCAGACTAAGTATGGGATGTATTTTTCGGTTCTAGGAGCTCTGATTACTATTGCAATAAATCTTGTTTTAATACCACGTGTTGGTTTTATGGCAGCTGCCTATGCGGCGCTGGGAGCATATGTTATTATGACCCTTGTTTCTTATGGAGTTGGACGAAAAAAGTATCCCATTCCCTATGAGTTAGGCAGGATTGGATTTTATTTGATGACGGCTGTGGTGTTTTCATTTCTTTCTTTTTATTTTTTCAGAGAGAATTACTCGGTAAGTACTATCTTGTTAGGGATTTTTACAGCACTTGTTTTTGTATTAGAAAGAAAACAATTAGTGCAATTGATTAGAGGATAAGTACGCTCTTGTCTGCCGACAGGCAGGTTGGCGAAAGCATAATAAATTTAATTTAGGTATAATAAACAGAAGCTCTCCTTTTAGGAGAAATACCCAAAGTATAGATAGGGAATGAAAATTAGAGTAATCAATAAAAGTCAACACCCATTACCCCATTATGAAACCATAGCGAGTGCGGGAATGGATTTGCGCGCAAATATAACAACACCTATAACCCTTAAGCCTTTAGAACGCGCTATAGTTCCAACAGGAATCTTTATGGAATTACCTATAGGCACAGAAGCGCAGGTACGACCACGCAGTGGTTTAGCTGCAAAAAAAGGAGTGACCGTACTTAATGCACCTGGCACGATAGATGCAGATTATCGTGGAGAAGTTGGTGTGATTCTTGTAAACCTTTCCAGTGAAGATTTTGTGATAGAAAACGGAGAGCGTATTGCCCAAATGATTATTGCGCAACATAGCCAAGCACAATGGGAGGAAGTTGCAGAATTGTCTAGCACAGATCGTGGAGCAGGCGGTTTTGGCAGTACAGGTGTAAAATAGAAACCATATATTTAAATTGAATGTTAGTTAACAGGTAAATACTATGTATAAAATTATAATTGCATTATGTTTATTAGTTTTTGTGGGTATACCTGTGCAAGGTCAAAACTCAGTGAACTCTTATGACAAAGTTTGTAGATGCATAGATAAAATAGATCTTGGGATGCTTAAGCAGAAGCAGCTAGACGAGGTTGTCTTTTGTGTAAAGTCTATTTCTAAGACCACAAAAATGCAAGTCAAATTGGAACAACGCATAAATTCTGGCATTATACCTTCAGGAAAGAGTCTGGAAGACCAGTTAATTGTGCATTGTCCTGCTTTAAAAACAATACTCTCTACCTCATTTGAAACAAAAACAATTAGGAAGTCTTTAAACAAGAAAGCGGTTAAATCCTATGAAAATGCATTGCTGTCCTATAGAAACGGAAATAATGAATCTGCTATAAAATACTTGACTAAAGCAACAGATAAAGAACCTAGGTTTACACAAGCATGGGATTTGCTTGGACTCACACTAGATAAGCAAGGAAAATATAGCCAAGCGGCTCAAGCCTATACAGAGTCTTCTGATGAATCTCCTTATGGGCGAATTTCTTTAATGAAAAAACCAATCTCCTATGAAAAAGCAGGAGATAACCGTAGAGCGCTTGAAGCCTATGCCTATTATATCAAACTCTTACCTAAAGATCCAGACGGATATTATAAAATAGGACGTAAATATCACGTTGCAAAAGAGTATGAAAAAGCATTGGACAATACGATGAAGGCCTTTGTAATTTTTAAAGAGCGTGATTCTCCTTTTACAAAAGACGCCTTAGTAGCAATAACCCTATTGCGCAATGATCTCAATAAGCAAAGCAGGATGGACATTTTTAACTCCTATGCAGAAAAGTACAATCTAATCATTGGAAAATAAAATTATGAAAAGAGATTTTACACTAGCAATTTTACTTCTTATTTTTTTAAGTACTAATGCAATAAGCC
>CAZXMY010000142.1:0-6106 GCA_964641325.1 uncultured Flavobacteriaceae bacterium
TTAGAGTAGAGTTTACAGAACCTGATGAGATAGGTACACAACGTACCTTCCAAGGGCATTTTACACTGAAACGATAAGGGGTTCCCTCTCTGTGTCCGCCAGAGGCGGACATCCCTGCCTGCCGGCAGGTAGGTCTCCCAGAGGGAGAGAAAACAATGACTTAAGATTTTGAAATAGATAGATTAATCAAAGACTCTTGCAGCAATGTGAGGGTCTTTTTTGTGATTCACTTCACTTCATCCTTCGCTTTTATACACTTTATAACAATTTGTTTGTCATTACAGTCCGTAGTGAAAAATAGATAAGTATCTCCACCATTACCAATTTTTAATTTTTCGCGTAATGCATTAACACTTAGCTTAAAATTTCTGATAGTAATATTCGCCTTTTTGATATTTAAACGTTTTTTGAGCTGTTTATCAAAGGGCAATACTTCTATGATTTGAAATCTTCTACCTGGGAATTTTTTTAAAACTTCATTAGTGTATAGATGCGAATGTGAGTGTAATTTAGACAATCCATACTGCTCACTAATCCAATTAAAAGCACCTGCTTTCATTATAGCCGCATTAGGTTCATAAAGATATTTTTGCGGTAGCGCATAACTTGCCACGGCATTTTGCAGTGTTTCCAGAGAAGCCATCGTTTTTTCAATATGTTCCTTCTTTTTATTTACGGTAATAATCTCAATACCATCCCTCTCATCATTTACCAGGCACCAGAGAATTTCTTTCACCTCATTTTGGATGGCTATAATATGAATGGATTTTACTTTTTTCAAAGCCCTTATTCCGGCCGAAATGTCCAGAAGAGGCGATGTTTTAAGGAGTATTTGATTTCCTTTCTCTAATAAAAGATCTATATGTACACTTACATCGGGCACACAATCACTTAATTTAAATACTTTTCTTTTTATCTCATCGCGCCGGGCAGGATCTAAGTATATCGTATCAAAAGAACCTTGATATTCCCTTAGATAAGCTATAGAGTCTCCCACGTGGGTATCAATATTCGTAGCGTTTAGGGTTTTAAAGTTCGCTTTCGCGAAAGCAGAAACCTCCTCATTCATCTCTATATGATGAACCTGTTTTGCATGTTTAGAAAAATAATAGCTGTCTACACCAAATCCTCCTGTCATATCGATAAGGGTGTCTCCACTTACCAAAGCTGCCTTATACATAGCCGTAAACGCAGAAGAGGTCTGTTCTAGATTAAGTTTAGGAGGAAAAAGGATTCCTGCCGTACTGTACCAGATAGGTAACTTGATTTTAGCGCGTCTTTTTCCATCCAATTGCTGAGCGAGTTCTTGGATACGAATATCAGGAAATGGACTGCCTTTAAAAATAAATTTATCTAAGCTCGTGTCGCGGTGCTTTGCTAAGTATTCTTGCACTTCTGGGCGAAGTAAAGCAGTATTCATTACAGATCTTTTGTGAGTTTCTGTACGATTTTAAGATCAGGTAAAAACTCTTTGGCAATAACCTTAAGTGCTGTATATACCGGAATTGCAACAATCATACCCGCAACACCAAAAAGTAATCCTGCGATAATAATTATGAGAAAAATCTCTAAGGGATGTGATTTGACACTAGTACTAAATATAAACGGCTGACTAATAAAATTATCGATGAGTTGAGCGATGGTATATCCTATCATCACTTTGATAGTTGTTGGTAAAATTACCGTTTGAAAATCCAAGCCAAGATTACTGGACATAGATAATACGAGAATGATAACACCACCTATTAAGGGTCCAACATAAGGGATAAGATTTAGCAAAGCACATAAAAACGCAATGACTAAGGCATTTTTTATTCCGAAAATGAGTAGAACAATGGTATAGAGAATGAACAGCACCAATATTTGCAGTAAAAGACCTAAGAAATATCTTGAAAGAAGATCTTTGATTTTATTAAAAGATTGGGTAGCACGATACTCATTGTCATCTTTTACAAAGGTCATAATGCCTTGGTGGAGAAGGGCGCTGTCTTTCATAAAAAAGAAAGAGATAAAAATAACAGAAAACAAACCAATCCCAAAAGATCCTAAAGCTCCTAGAAGACCATTTAACAAATTAGGAATCGCGCCAAAACTAAATTGGGAACCCAAATCCATCTCTGTTAAGGTCTTAAAGAGATCGATATCTTTACGGTGAAAATATTCATTAACCTGACCAAATAGGGCTTCGAGATTGCCTTGCAGCTCATTGAGGTTAAGAAGAGAGAGGTTTTGCCCTTGCTCTGCAATAAGCGGTATAAACATCGCCATTATTCCGAATAAAGTACCAAAAATGATAAGCATAGCAATAAAGACAGCAAAACCATTTTTGAATTTGAGACGTCTACGCAAGAATCTAATAATAGGTCGAGCTATTAATGAGATAACTGCTGCTATAGTAATGTAAACCAATACACTACGTATAGAATATAAAAAATACAATACCAAAGCGATGCCAACTAAAATGGCAATGGCTTTTAAGATCCCGTTAGTAATAGTGTTTGATTTCATATTGTAAATATAAAGAAAGAAAGTCGCTCTACTTTTATCCTAATACTCACATAATTGATAAAGTGCAATCGCAGCGGCCTGTGCTACATTCATACTACTATTATGCCCATACATTTTTATATGACTGGTGTAATCTGCCTGTTGCAGCAGCTCTTCTGAAATTCCTTGATTTTCGTTCCCTATAAGTAATAGTAGTTTTTGCGTTGTGATAGGGAGTTGAGATAAGGGTGTGCTGTCTTGCGTGATTTCTAGAGCGACACACTCAAAGCCCTTGTTTTTATAGGCTTGCACAGCGTCCTTACTTTCTAAAGTAGTAGAGTAGGAGACGTATTCTTGTGTACTACGAGCTGTTTTCTTGAGTCGGCTGCTAGTGATATCGGGAGCAGCACCTATAAAGATAAGTTCTTGAATTCCAAAAGCATCCGCCAGTCTAAAAAGAGCACCTTGATTTGCAGGACTTAGGATATGTTCGCAAACAAGAACGATTTCTTTGTGCTGTTGCGCTGGCGTATAATGGTCGTGAGTTGATTGCACTAGTGCTTATTTATCGTCTACCATTAGCTTGTTAAACTTGCTGGCTTCACTATTTAAATATTGCCACACCAAAATAGGAAAAGAAAGGGTTATGCCTGCTATCCATCCTAACTGCCATAGGAATATCGTTGCGATAGCACTGATACCGATGGCTACAATTACCCATATAAGATTAGCCTTAGCGTGTACGCGGTTCACTCTTCGCTTTGTCACGGTCCCACAATGCTTACAACGCTCATTAATCTCATTACCTCGCTCTTCTTGTAGCTCAAAACGATTGGTGGCCTTAGTTTTAAAATGATTTTCTTTATGACAAGAACTACAGTAATAGTATAGTTTCAAAGGATAGGGTTTTTAGTTCTGAAATGCATATTTCACAATATTGGCACCCATTTGTAACGCTTTTTGACGTACCGATTCTGGATCGCCATGTACTTCTGGATCTTCCCAACCATCGCCCAAATCACTCTCTACCGTAAAGAGTAGTACTAATCTGTCTTCATAAAATATACCTAACGCCTGTGGTCTCTCGCCATCGTGCTCGTGTATTTTGGGTAGTCCACCACTAAAACGATAAGCCGAATTAAAAATGGGATGCGAAGCCGGCAATTCCTGCAATTCTTGGTTAGGAAATACTTTTTTAAGCTCTTTGTCCAAATATTTTGACATTCCGTAATTGTCATCTATATGTAAAAACCCACCACTTATAAGATAATCCCTCAGGTTTTCAGCATCTTCTTCAGAAAAAAAGACATTGCCATGTCCTGTCATATGCAATAAGGGATATTGAAAAATATCGGTGCTACCAGGTTCCACAGTCTCTGGTTTTTCTGCCATTGCGGTATTTATATTTTCATTACAAAACGCAATAAGATTGGGTAGGGAAGTAGGGTTACCATACCAATCGCCTCCACCTTTATATTTTAAAACCGCAAGATCTTGGGCTTGAACCGATGTAATAGTCAAAACAATAAGCAGTAAAAATATCCTCATGTTTCAAAAATAGGACTTTCGATTTGCAATAAAAAATGCATTGTAAATGAGATATGTTATAGCCTTCTTATTTCGCTAGATTGAGCTCGAATCACCGTTAAGAGCGAAGTATGCACTTTTTTTTATATCTTCGGAGTCCCAAATATTATAATCTACAATTATGAAAAAAGTCATCTTATCACTTTTTGCATTGGCTATCACAGCAATGAGCTATGCACAGCAACCTCAGGTAAACCAATTGAGCAATGCAACAGATCATTATACTACCTTGAGTAATGCATTTAGTCTTACAGCAGATCAAAGTACACTACTTAAAGAGTATTTCAATTTAGAAAGCACACTTAAGGCAAAAGGCCTCGAAGAAGCGGCCATCGCGTCACAAAAGATCGCCCTGCATGAGAAACTGTCTCAACTATTGCCAGACGATGTTATGACTAAGTTTAATGCGCTTGTAAATCCACCTAAAAACACCCTTGTGCCACTTAAATCAAAGAAGGGATTTTAGGCAATACCACCTTTAACTAGGACTTATTTTTTATTGAGACACGCCTCTTTTTGCATGGCGCTGTTTTCTTGTTGTAAAAAGTTGTGCTTCCTTTTTAGAAGATACCGTAAGGGTAAGCCCGTTTAGCAGACCTATTTTAAAACGAAAATCATGTCTAGAAAAATAGCTATGCTAGCGCTTGTCATTGCGGTAGCTTTCGCGAAAGCGTTAACAGCACAATCCACGGTAGTCGAATTATTTACATCTCAAGGCTGCAGTAGCTGTCCGCCGGCAGATGAACTACTTGCCGAAGTGCAAGAACAGTACGGAGACGATGTTATCACCTTATCGTATCACGTAGATTATTGGGATTATATAGGCTGGAAAGATCCTTTTGCGTCTCAAGCTATTACTCAAAAACAGTATGCCTATGCTACTGCTTTTAGAAGTAGACAAGTGTATACACCGCAAGCCGTAATTAACGGAAATAGTCATTTTACAGGTTCTGACCAACGTAAAATGAATCTCGCCTTGCAGTCTAACACCTTAAAAAATAGCAATCCTATTGCTTTGGGAAAGGTAAAAAGCACAGGCAATAAATATTTTGCCGACTATACCATAGCCAATCCTGGGACTGCCGAAAGTGTCACCTTTGTCTTGACCCTTAAAAGCAGAACAACGGCCATTAAAAGAGGGGAAAACCGCAATAAAACACTTACGAATCACAATATTGTAATTGATCAAGTGACTGTAGACATACAAAAGGAGGGAAGTATCCAATTGAGCAAACCGGCTTGGGTAAGCCCAGAAGATGAGCTAGCGATTGTTGCTTATGTCACTAAAAATAACGTAGGAATTACTAGCGCTACACGCAAGCCACTTGTAAGTCCTTAAAGCGTATATTTGTGTACTAATACTAGTGTATGAAACTATTTGCGAGCTTATTTTTAAGTATTTTACTATTCTCTTGTAATTCTCAACCTATGGATACCGGCCTTATTATTAAAGACAGTGCTCAAGATGTAGCCACGACCTATAACAAATTACGAAGCATTATCGATAACAATCCTAATCTCACGATTTTAATGGAATTGAATCATAGTGCGAATGCCGCCAAAGCCGGATTGCAGCTAGAAGATACACGTATTATTATGTTTGGTAATCCTAAACTGGGAACCCCTTTAATGCAGGCTAGTCCTACGGTGGCAATAGATTTACCTCAAAAAATCACGGTATATGCTACACCGAGTGGCACTAAAATCGCCTACAACGATCCTATGTATCTCAAAGCACGCCACGATATACGTGACAAAGAGGAAATCTTAAGTAAGATAAGTGGTGCTCTAGACGCTATTACCACTAAGGCAACGGAGTAATTTTTTTATTTCGCTTTACGCGAAAAAGGAAGACTAAGAAGATCACTTAGGTCTTTCATTCCCATTTTTTACATCGATTCTGTCAGGGAATCAGCTTGTTACTACACATCTCGTTTTCTCAATGTTGTAAAGAAGGATGTAATCGCTATACTCAGTATATGGAATATGACGTTTGGCCTTGCTTTTTAGACAATTGGGTAATAAAATATTG
>CAZXMY010000143.1:0-6068 GCA_964641325.1 uncultured Flavobacteriaceae bacterium
TCTATATCTAGCGCTTTTTTATAATTTTCTAGAGAAAAAGGAGCTTCACCCATTTTATCCCTTTCGGCTCTAGTCAGTTCTTCTACCTTATCATAAAAACCTTTTACCATAATATGATTATTCTCATCGTGCAATGAAGCAATCATTTTGGCGAGTATATTAATAGGATTTGCCACGGCACCACCATACAATCCCGAGTGTAAATCACGATTAGGACCCGTTACTTCTACCTCTACATAACTCAGACCACGTAGTCCAGTGGTGATACTAGGGATATCATTTGCAATCATCCCAGTATCCGAAATAAGAATCACATCATTAGCCAGTTTTTCTTGATTGCGTTCTACAAACCAAGCCAGATTTGCACTACCTACTTCTTCTTCGCCTTCTATCATAAACTTAACATTACAAGGCAGCTTATCGTTAGCCGTCATATATTCCATCGCCTTCACGTGCATATACATTTGGCCTTTGTCATCACAGGCGCCACGGGCAAAAATGGCACCTTCCGGATGTAAATCTGTTTTTTTAATCACAGGTTCATATGGCGGTGAATCCCATAACTCAATGGGATCTGCGGGTTGTACATCATAATGACCATAGACGAGAACTGTAGGAAGCTTAGGGTCTATTATTTTTTCGGCATATACGATCGGATATCCCGGTGTCTCACAAATTTCAACGGTATCGCAACCTGCTTTTTCTAAACTTTGGGCGACAACATCTGCTGTTTGGGTAACCGCTTTCGCGAAAGCGCTATCTGCACTAACACTTGGTATTTTTAGAAGTTCGATTAACTCATTGATAAATCGATCCTTATGAGAACTAATATATTCTTGTATGGTTTGCATAGTGTACTGTTTGATTCAAAAATACGATTTACTCGCCTATTATTTTTAAAAGAAAATAGTTTTGAAAATTAAAAAGTTAGCTATATTTGCACCCCGTTATTAAGTAACGAAGTCTGCGGATGTGATGGAACTGGTAGACATGCTAGACTTAGGATCTAGTGCTTCACGGCGTGCAGGTTCGATTCCTGTCATCCGCACATTAAAAACCTCTGAGCCATCAGAGGTTTTTCTTTTTCTATACAATTATTTGTTTGAGAAGGCGGAATCAATTCGCAATCCACACTCCCACAATCTTTTATCGCCAGGCTGTAGTGCCACACTCTCAGGATCTGAATTAAAACGTGCTGGCGGACAACTCATAGGCTCTACAGCAATACAATCTCCAGTATCTGGCGTAAACAGTTGTACATAATTGAGACCCTGATCTCCACTTTTTTGATAAAGCGCTATTTTTAAAGAGCCTTGTCTATTCATGACAATCGTTTCTTGTTGTTTAGGCGCAGGTTCTAAAACAAAACAAGTATCAAAATTCCTTGCATCTAATTTGCCGAGTTTATCATCTGTGTTAGAAGTTATTAGATTTCCAGTAGGGATGAAGTGATTATCTAATTCCATATACTGCTGACTAGGAATATCTATTTCTAGCTCCTGAATAGCTGCATCAAGGTCCAAGTACGGATGCCATCCGTAACCAACGGGAAAAGCTATAATGTCTTTATTGCAGACAGTAATCTCTAGATGTAGACCTTCGTGATTAAGAATATAATTCACTCTGAAAATAAAATGAAAGGGATATCCTTTTTGTTTTTTATCGCTTTCGTATTCAAAGCTAATTTGGGCATTACCTTCTGTAATCGTCTTACTCGAATAT
The DNA here is from genome assembly GCA_964641325.1 of uncultured Flavobacteriaceae bacterium. Classification (GTDB taxonomy): domain Bacteria; phylum Bacteroidota; class Bacteroidia; order Flavobacteriales; family Flavobacteriaceae; genus Dokdonia. Next base: position 1,723 of record CAZXMY010000143.1, read on the forward strand.
CTAAAGGCTTGATTGTGCAGGAATCCGTGCAAGGCATGTTGTCTGCTGATTTCATTGATAGGAAGTTGATAATTTTCCCCCTCAAACGTATAGCTGCCTTTTTTTATACGATTAGGAAACGGGAAGAGATGCGCTCCATAAAATCCTGAGATACTGGCGTTCTCAATATCGGATACCCTTTGAAAACCTTTGATAATAGAATGTCTTTTTCCAGAAATAGGAATTTCAAAACGATTCACTCGAGCTCCAAATGATGGAAGAATCTCTACCTGCCAATCTTTTAATTCATTACGTAATAGGTAGGTCTCAAAACCGTGTTTGTTTTCCTTAGCGATTGTAAATGAGTTCATGGCTTGATAGTCTATAAATTTCGAAAAATCGCAAATTTCCTTATACTTTAGGGAAGCAAAGCGTCTATTTCTTCTGGATGCACTTCGCAATTTGCACCCGCTTTACTGGCGACAAGACTACCTACAGCACAAGCCACTTCTAACGCATCTTCCGGAGTTTCGTTAGTTAGCAAACCGTAAACAAGGGTAGCCAGAAAACTATCTCCAGCGCCTACGGTGTCTACCACTTTAGCAGGAAACCCTATTTGCTCGTGCACACCACCTTTATGATATAATAGGGCACCATCTGCTCCCATAGTCACACAAATAGTAGGTGTCTCAGTCATCGCACTAAGCTGTTTGAGCTCGTCTGCCAGCGTCTCACCTTCAATACCCATTGCGATGACAACTAGCTCCATTTCTTCATCATTAAGTTTAATCATATCTGCGGCTTCCATAAGACCTACCACAATTTCTAAATCGTAATGAGGTGCTCTGAGGTTGAGGTCAAAAATGGTATAGCTCGCTATTTCTATAAGAGATTCGATCGCTTGTAGATTATGGCTTTCGCGAAAAGCAAGACTCCCTATTACCAACGCATCTGCCTCTTTTACGGCTTTGAGAGCGTCATCTGTCGCTTTTATCTCATCCCAAGCCGCACCAGCTTCTATATCATATGAGGCACTGCCTTTTACATCTAAAGTGACAGTAACTTGTCCCGTAGGATTTGCTACTTTTTGAATAAAAGAGGTGTCTAAATTTGTAGCTTCAATTGCGGTGAGAGCTTCATCGCCTAAGGCATCCTTCCCCACTGCTGAAATCATCGTGACTTCTGCTCCGAAGGAGTGTAATCGCAAGGCAACATTAAGAGGTGCACCGCCTAGGCGTTTTAAATCCGGAAAGACATCCCAGAGAATCTCACCATAGCAGGCAATTTTAGGGAGTTTACTCATCTTTTTGTATCAATTTTTTTTCTAAGGCTTCTAGAGAAACCCCTTTGGTTTCTGGCATTTTTGTAAATGCCCATATCAGTTGTAATACCATCATCGCTGCAAAGAAGTAATAAATATTCCACAATTGTTCTCTCATAATTCCGACCTTCTCATCAATAAAAAATGGAGTAATTAAAGTAATAATTGCGGCAAATACCCAGTGCGTACTCGTGCCCCAAGATTGCCCAAAAGCACGTACACGATTGGGATATATTTCTGATAGAAATACCCAAATCACAGCGCCTTGACCTATCGCATGAGAGGCTACAAAGAGACAAATAAATGTGAGTAAAAGTGTTGGGCTTAAATCCATCTGAAAGCAAAGTCCGACCATTATAAGACTCACAATATAGCCCACAGAACCTGTAATAATGAGTTGACGGCGTCCTAACTTATCAATAAGGCGCACACCGAGTAGTGTAAAGATGAGATTTACAATCCCAATGGCAATGGAGTTAAATAGGGATTCCGCACCACCAAGACCTGCCTGTTCGAGTATTTGAGGCGCATAGTACAAGACAAAATTAATCCCAGAAAGCTGATTAAATAATGCAATTAGAAATCCTAGCCATAATACCTTACTGTATTTTTTTTGGAATAATCTCTCTCGGGTTTGAGACTGATTTAAATCTGTTTTAATTTCTGCAAGTTTGGAAATGGCTTCCTCTTCACCATAAATCGTGCTTAATACTTTTAAAGCGCCTGCATCATCTTTTTTCTGTAAGGCAAGCCATCTCGGACTATTGGGTACTTTCATTACCATAAGCGTATACAGCAATGCGGGAATAGCCTCTACACCAAGCATCCATCGCCAGTCGTTAGCACCATCAAAATCTTTGAGTAGCCAGTTGGACACAAAGGCAATCAAAATCCCGAATACGATACAAAATTGGTATAGTGCGGTTAGTCTACCGCGATTGTTTGCTGCGGTTATTTCTGAAATATAAATAGGTGCCGCCACCGAAGAAATACCTACCCCTATTCCTCCTACTAGTCTAAAGAACGAAAACAAATAAGGATCTTGTGCAAATGCACAGCCTATGGCTGAGATAAAAAACAATATCCCTATCCAAAACAAGGTCTTTTTTCTACCCAATTTTTTAGTGGGAACTCCACCAAACAAAGAGCCAAGAACTGTTCCCCAGAGCGCCATACTCATAATAAACGTACCGTGAAAAAGGGGTGAGGTATCCCACAATTCTTGTATGGGTTGGTTAGCACCGCTTATTACGACCGTGTCAAACCCAAACAGAAATCCAGCAAGGGCAACGGTTATACTCCATTTTGTTATGTCTTTCATAGTATTCTATTCATTTCCGCGAAGGCGGAAATCTCATATTAGTTGATTTCAATCCCAAATCCTCCTAATCTTACTCACTTTAAGCGGGGCTATGCTCTTCTCTTTACTGGTAAAAGTGAGCGCCGTAAATGGGATATCTGGAAAAATTTGGTCTGTAAGAACGGTTTCTCCATCATTTACAAAAAACTCTATAGAGGATTCGTCCATAAAAATGGAGAATTTTGTGTTTATAGATTTTTTTTCAATAGCAGGTGCTTTGTGTACCGCAGCTCCAAAGCTAGGCTCAAAGTTTACTTTTCCCGATTTCCGTCTGTCTATAAAAAAGGTGTTATCTGCTTTATTGTAACCTACTTTCAATGCGTTTTTCTCTATATTGGTAAAATTGAGTTGGAAATCTTTTAATTCTCCAGGGATCGTAAAATCCAATCGCATCTCATTAAAATTTGCACTAGAAAGAGACATATTATGTTTCATGGTATCGTGAGTAACGGTGTCATAAGTGTACTCATCTATCGCTTTAATAGGATAGTTTTTGAGGTAGTGACCTTGAGTGTTTTTGGCTAGCGTTAGCTTTCGCGGAAGCGTCATAGCACTTCTCCACACTTCTGTAGGGGTATCTCGCGCATAGTTCCAGTTACTCATCCAGCCTATAAAGGTTCTATTAGTATCTGCCAGACCGTTGTAGGTGACACCTGCATAATTATCGGTTCCCCAATCTACCCATTTGTGCTCTTGTTGTGCAGAGGTAAAGGTGGTGCCGTCAAACTCACCAACAAAATACTGCGTACCACTTCCACCGTTTGGAGCGCCAGGATTAATGCTTATGAGGAGCACCCATTTTTTTTCGTGAGTTCCAGCTACCGAGAGTTCAAAGAGATCCGGACATTCCCAAACACCTCCATGAGCGCCTTGGTTTTTACCAAACTCACTCATATACGTCCAATCGGTAAGATTTGAGGAGTTATAAATTTTTAGATGGTCGCCAGCAACTAAGAGCATTACCCATTTTTGTGTGGCGTCATGCCAGAATACTTTAGGATCTCTAAAATCTTTGATGCCCTCATTGCCTATAACGGGATTGCCTTCATATTTTTCCCAAGTATCTCCCTCGTCGAGGCTGTAGGCAATGCCTTGTGTTTGAAAATCTGTACTCCCTTTCTTTTCTCCTTCAGGGTCGTGGTAGGTAAAAATCGCAATCATTGGAGGATTTTCCTTGCTGCCTAATCCAGAAGTATTTTGGGTATCCATTACAGCACTACCAGAAAAAATATAGCCTAGTTTATCAGGAAAAAGGGCGACATCCTTATGCTCCCATTGTATTAAATCCTTAGAAACGGCATGTCCCCAATGCATCGGTCCCCATACGATATCGTCTGGATAATATTGATAGAATAGATGATAGGTGCCGTTATGATACAGCAGTCCGTTTGGGTCGTTCATCCATTTTGCTGGTGGCGTAAAGTGGTATTGAGGACGATAGCTTTCCCGAAAAACCTGCCTGCCTTCGGTACGGCGTTCTTCTGCCTTATTCACTACTTGTGCTGCTGTAGTATTGGGAGCATCTTTTTTACAACTTGCCATAAGAACGATTACAATTATATAAAGGCATAAACGCATACTTTTTTCTTTGTAGAAAGATACTACTCTACCTGAAGAATTAAAAATTAGTCTCAGGGCGAATTAGTTCTAAGAACAGGAGTATAATGATAAATTATAGTATTATAA
>CAZXMY010000144.1:0-6047 GCA_964641325.1 uncultured Flavobacteriaceae bacterium
CTTTAGAATTAACCATTTGTGGAGCTTCAAATGACATAGAGGCAATCTCGGTCTCCGGTAGGTAAGGTATTACTTCAGATGACACGTACAATATCCTCTTATCTTTCATATAGGTTGTTCTTAAAATTATGGATAAAAAACACGCAAAAATACGAAATTTTATGCACTTTGCCTTTAAAATAGTAAGTTTACAGCCGTTAATCTTTTAATAAAGTGTACATAATAAAAACCAAAATAGAACTCAAAAAACTCATCTCTCAAAAGAGAAGTGAAGGTCTAGCCATTGGGTTTGTACCTACAATGGGTGCATTACACAATGGACACGCTTCCTTAGTTGATAATGCACTTGCAAAACATCAAGTAGTAGTGGTAAGTATTTTTGTAAATCCTACTCAGTTTAATAATGCAAAAGACTTAGAGAAATATCCAAGAACCTTAAATCAAGATGTTCAGTTTTTAGCATCTTATGAGAATAAAGTAATCATATATGCTCCCTCTCCGGAGGAGGTTTATGGACGAATGGTTAATGCCACCTCTTATAATTTTGGCGGGATAGAATCTGTAATGGAAGGTGAACACAGGCCTGGTCATTTTGATGGCGTAGGCACAGTACTTAACTTACTTTTTAGACAAGTTAATCCCGATACTGCTTTTTTTGGAGAAAAAGATTTTCAGCAGTTGCAGATTGTAAGAAAGCTCGTAGAAATAGAAAAATTACCTCTTAATATAGAAGGTTGTCCCATACACAGACAGGGCGACGGACTTGCAATGAGTAGTCGTAATTCTCGACTTACAGCTAAACAATTGCAAGCAGCGCCATTTATTTATGCTTCTTTAGAAAACGCACAAAAACAGTTTAAAACAAAAAGTGCTAGAGAAGTAAAACAAATGATTACCGACGCCTATGCTCAAAATGAAATATTAGATTTAGAATATTTTGAGATAAGCAATATAAAAAACCTAAAACCGCTTTCGCGAAAGCGTAAAACTGAAAAATACAGAGCATTTATTGCCGTTTTTGCAGGAGAAATAAGACTCATTGATAATATCGCCCTCAACTAATAATACCTATCTTTATCCCCATGTTAGTAAATGTTGTAAAATCAAAAATTCACCGTGTTAAAGTAACCGGTGCAGAGCTTCACTATATAGGTAGCATTACCATAGATGAAGACCTAATGGATGCCGCAAATATTATAGAAGGAGAACGCGTCCAAATTGTAAATGTTAATAACGGAGAACGCCTAGAGACCTATGCCATTCCAGGCCCGCGTAATAGTGGAGAAATTACATTAAATGGGGCTGCGGCAAGAAAAGTTTCCAAAGGAGACATCCTTATCCTAATAGTGTACGCCTTTATGGAACTGGAAGAAGCAAAGAAATTTAAGCCCACACTATGTTTCCCTAGCGAAGAAAATAACTTGCTCACCTAAAAGTGAACTCAAAAAAACTCATTAAAATAATAAAAATAGGACTCCCACTTTTGCTGGGAGTTTTTTTCATGTGGTTATGGCTAGGGAAAATGACTTCTCAAGATAGAATAGACCTCTGGCACACCATTAAAACTGCAAATCCTATCTGGGTTCTTATTTCATTCCTATTTTCCATTTTAAGTCATTTGTCAAGAGCCTATCGCTGGAGATTTATGCTAGAACCGATGGGATATAAGCCCAATTTAGGCAATAGTGTAGCCGCTGTAATGACTGGTTATTTTGCAAATACCTTAGTACTGCGTTCTGGCGAAGTTTTACGCGCCGTCGCTTTGCATAAAACAGATGACGTACCTTTTGAAAAAGGCTTTGGAACCATAGTTTCTGAGCGCATTGCAGATTTAGGCATGCTCTTGCTTATAATGGCGGCGGCCATTAGCCTTAACTCTACAGAGTTAATAGACTATTTTAAGCAAGAGGCTAATCCTATTCCTTCTATAATAGCCTTGATTGTACTTCTAGTTTTAGGTGTTGTCGGTCTTCGTATACTCAAAAAATCATCACACCCTTTTATAATAAAAATCCGCGCTTTTGGGCAAGGCCTGCTTGATGGAGTTAAGAGTATTTTTAGGATGAAAAGAAATGGAGCCTTTGTTTTTCATACGCTTTTTATCTGGACGATGTACATCGCTATGTTTTGGGTGATTACTCTTTGTGTTCCTGGTTTAAAAGGAGCTTCATTTGGAGTTATTCTTGCTGCCTTTGTAATTGGAGCTTTTGCTATGACTGCCACAAATGCCGGTATGGGTTTATACCCTATTGCCATGGCAACCGTATTTACGTTTTTTGGGTTTCAAGAAGCAGATGGGAATGCCTTTGGAGGAATAATGTGGGGGACACAAACCCTATTTAACCTGGTTATCGGAGGTTTTTGCGCACTCTACACCCTTATTCTAAGTAAGCCTAAAAAAAAGTAGTATTTTAGGATTTTAAAACTCCTAATCATGAATACTAAACTACTTTTACTCGTTGTAGCCCTTTTTTCTATTACTGCTACTGGACAAATCCAATATGAAGAAATCCAATCGGATAAGCTAGGTCAAAGCCGCCAACTTAAAATACAATTGCCTCGTAATTATGATGCTAATACAGAAAAAACATATCCCATTATTGTCGTTCTAGATGGAGATTATCTTTTTGAGCCCGTAGCAGGAATGACAGATTATTACAGTTATTGGGAAGAAATGCCAGAAGTAATTGTTGTAGGCGTTAATCAGGCAGAAACAAGAGAAGACGACACCTTATTTGACGAGTTCAATGCATTACCTACGGGTTCAGGTGTTGCCTTTTTTGAATTTCTAGGTTTAGAGATGATGCCGTGGCTAGATAATAAGTATAGGACAAGTAGTTTTAGAATTGTTGTAGGTCACGATATGACCGCAAATTTTATGAACTTTTATTTAATGAAAGATACCGCTCTATTTCAAGGATACGTTTCTTTAAGTCCAGATCTATCTCCAGAAATGGATATCCGCCTTACAGAGCAATTGGGCAAAACAGAACAAAAAATATTCTATTACCTCGCCACTGGAACAGATGATATAAAATCCCTAAGAGAAGGTTCAGAAGTGCTGGACAGCCAGCTTGAAACTGTAAGTAACGATAACTTCGCCTATTATTTTGACAATTTTGATGGAGGAACCCATTACTCTCTAGTAGGTCGTGCCATTCCTAATGCGTTAGAAAATATATTTTCCATTTACAAACCTATCAGTAGGAAGGAATATAAAGAAGTACTTCTTAAACTTGAAGGTTCGCCATACGATTACCTGGTCGATAAATATGCTACCGTAAAAGAGCTTTTTGGTCTAGATGACCAAATACGCCTTAATGACTTTACTGCGGTTTACAAAGCAATTGATAAAAAAGGGGATTGGGAGGCATTAGAGAATTTAGGCAAATTGGCCAGAGCACAATATCCAGAAACGATGCTGGGCAATTATTATATGGCGTTATCACTAGAAAGGTTAGGCGAGCCAAAAAAAGCGATGAGAATGTATCAAAATGCCTATTTACTAGAAGAAATATCTTTTCTTACTAAAGACTTTATGCTCGACAAAGCAGATGAGATTAAAGCCGATTTTGGGTATTAATATATGGCCAAGACTAAAACCACTTTTTTTTGTCAAAACTGCGGCACCCAGCACGCAAAGTGGGCCGGACAATGTCATGCCTGCAAACAATGGAATACCATTGTAGAAGAGATTGTACAGAAGGAAGATAAAAAAGATTGGAAGCAAGGTACTCCTGCTTTCGCGAAAGCAGAAAAAAGAGCTTCTAAAGCCCTAAAAATAGATGAAATATCTACCTCACCAGAGAAGCGTCTAACGACAAATAATCAGGAACTTAATAGAGTTCTTGGAGGAGGATTAGTGCCTGGATCCCTTACCCTTTTGGGAGGAGAACCTGGTATCGGGAAAAGTACTTTATGCCTTCAGATTTCCCTTAATCTACCTTATAAAACATTATACGTTTCTGGGGAAGAAAGCCAACAACAAATAAAAATGCGCGCCGAACGGATTAATCCAGAAAGTGCACAGTGCTATATCCTATCTGAAACCAAAACACAAAATATCTTTAGACATATTGCAGAGCTTGAGCCTGATATTGTAATCATAGATTCTATACAAACGCTGCATACGAATCATATAGAAAGTAGCCCTGGAAGTGTATCGCAAATACGAGAAACTACGGCAGAGCTTATCAAATTTGCCAAGGAAACGAGTACACCCGTAATATTGATAGGTCATATTACAAAAGACGGCAATATTGCTGGACCTAAAATATTAGAACATATGGTGGATACCGTACTCCAGTTTGAAGGAGACCGTAATCACGTATATCGCATCTTGAGAGCGCATAAAAATAGATTTGGGAGCACCAATGAGCTAGGTATTTATGAGATGCAAGGTAGCGGTCTTCGCGAAGTATCCAATCCAAGTGAGATTCTTATTTCTAAAAATGCGGAGGACCTGAGTGGTACTGCGGTTGCTGCAACACTGGAAGGCATGCGACCCCTTATGATTGAGATACAAGCCTTGGTGAGTACGGCAGTGTATGGTACTCCACAACGCAGTACAACGGGTTATAATGTAAAGCGATTGAATATGCTACTCGCTGTTTTAGAAAAAAGAGCCGGGTTTAAACTAGGTGCAAAAGATGTTTTTCTAAATGTTACCGGTGGTATTTCTGTAGATGATCCTGCGATAGATCTAGCTGTCGTGGCGGCTGTCCTAAGTTCTAATGTAGACATTGCAATAGACAAGTCCTTATGCTTTGCGGCAGAGATAGGTCTTGCTGGTGAAGTGCGACCTGTAAATCGTGTAGAGCAACGCATCCTCGAAGCCGAAAAATTAGGCTTTAAGAGTATTCTCATCTCGACCTATTGCAAAATACCTGATGGAAATTATGATATCAATATCATTAAAGTCGCAAAGGTTAATGATGTTGTAAAACACCTGTTTGGGTAATACAATTACGGCGCTGGATTAGGAATATCCTTATGTACTGCATTTATTGCTTTTATAACCTCCTCAGATAAATCTACGTGGATGCTGCCTATATTTTCCTCTAGCTGCTTAACAGAAGTGGCTCCTATAATGTTTGCCGTTACAAACGGCCTGGTGTTTACAAAAGCAAGCGACATTTGTGTAAGGCTCAAGCCGTTCTCATCTGCTATTTGTTTATACCGTCGCGTGGCTCTAAAACAGTTCTCATTGTGATATCTATTGTAATTAGGATAGATACTTACGCGACCATCTGGCGGATACTCCTCTAAATATTTTCCGGTAAGCATCCCAAAACCTAATGGAGAATAGGGCAAGTGACCTACATTGCCACGATGCATAATTTCTGTTAGCCCAACCTCATCTTTTCGATTCAATAAATTATAAGGATTTTGAACGGTTACCATTTGAGGCGCTCCTTTGCGTGCTTCTTCTAGATAACGCCCTAGTCCAAAAGGAGTTTCGTTTGAGAGACCTATATGACGTATTTTTCCTGCTTTAATAAAGGTGTTTAAGCTTTCAAGAATTTCGGCGAAATTATCTTTCCACGCTTCGGTTTCATCGTGAGTATATCCCAATTGTCCGAAAAAATTAGACTTGCGTTCTGGCCAATGCAATTGATACAAATCAATATAATCTGTACCCATCCTTTTAAGGCTTTTGTGTATTGCATCTTCTATTTCATACTTTGCAAAACCACCAGTGCGTATGTGTTTTGTGTAATCTCCAGGCCCACAAATTTTTGAAGCGATAACCACCTTATCGCGGTTGTTATTTTTCTTTAACCACTTGCCTATGATGAGTTCTGTATGACCATAGGTTTCTGCTCTTGCATTGGGCACACTATAGAGCTCTGCAGTATCAATAAAATTTACACCCTGACTTAAGGCATAATCTAACTGTGCATGACCTTCTTCCTCTGTATTTTGCTCTCCCCAAGTCATGGAACCTAGGCATATTTTTGAGACTTTAATGTCTGTTGTAGGAATGGTAGTGTATTTCATAATTCGTTTCTGGTATACTAAAGGTTAAGGTGTTTCATTTTGACAAC
>CAZXMY010000145.1:0-6038 GCA_964641325.1 uncultured Flavobacteriaceae bacterium
GAAGTGACGGTTGTGATTATAGTGAGTTTCCTGCAAAAATTAGGTTGACTAGGCAATAGTTGTTTCGATAAAAATTTTTTAAGCCACAAAAATAATTGTATACAATCGGAAAGGTAAAAGAGTTGTACTAATCTTTTAGGAGAAGTACAGTATGTCTCTGTATGAAAAGGTAATACTTTGTAGGGTAATACTAACCTAACAATACAATTACATAATATTGTCTTTTACTAACTAAAATAACCGAAAGCATGAATAAATTCATTTTTGCGATGCTATTGACAGGATTTGTTTCGGGATGTTCGGACTCCGATAATGTTATCGATCAAATTTCTAGTAATATTTCAAATGGCGCCGCGCTCAGAACATTAGAAATAAGGCAGGGAGAATTCTATGTCAATGAGCCTGAATCAATTTTTGACATTGTCGTAGAGGAAATGGATGACCAAAATGGAGATCTTCTATCCTCTGTTAATATTTATCTTAGTTTTGTTGATAATACACAAGAAGGCGGCGATAACTCTATTCCTAGAAGTCTATTTCAAACATTGGATTCGAGTGATTTTTCTACTGGACCTAACGGATTTCCTATCATATCGCTAGAATATAGATATAGCGAACTACAAGAAGAATTAGGGTTGTCCTTAGAAGATACAAATTGCAATGATCAATTTAGACTCGACTTGGAGTTGTTTCTAACAGATGGTCGTGTTTTTAAAAATGATAACTCTAGTAATAGCATTATTCATACAGTAGGCTCATTTCAATCTCCATTCTCATATCTTATTAATATAGTAGAACCTGTTTCAGAGGGTCTGTTTGTGGGAGAATATCAACTCCAACACATTCAAGATGGTTTTTTTGGACCAACTTTTGTCGTTGACCAGCCTGTATTTATAGAAATAGGACATTCAACAAATGTTAGAACTTTTGAATTTAGGGATGTAAGAATTTATGGGCGCACTGTTGTTGAATTTACCATAGCTTGCGATAGATCGGTTATAACGCGATATATAAGAGCTAGCAACAGCTGTATAGATGGAGAGCCCGTAACCAGCAGACCTCCTGAAGGAAGTCTACTTGGCCCTGATATAGAAACGGCAGTTATATCTAGTGAAGACGACTCTGTTGTTGAAATATGGTATGTTGAGGGGTTTGAAGGAAGGAGTGATGGGTGTAATTATAGTGATTTCCCCGCAAAAATTAGGTTGACCAAGCAATAATAGGGTAAGTAACCGTATATAAGGTACTTTAAGAGTTGACTAGTACTTTCTGATCCTCTGGCACGCGCTTATTCATAATCTTAAACCATAATGGAGGAAGTAATGAGAGCACCATACTTGTAGGATATCCATAAGGTAATTGCGGACTCTCTTGATGGTAATCTAATAACTGGAATTTTTTATTAGCACGATAATGATGATCGCTATGTCGTGTGAGTTCATAGAGCATGATTCTCCCAAAAACGTGATTACTGTTCCAAGAGTGAACTTCGCGTACACGCTCATAACGACCACTTTCTTTTTTCTTACGCAGGAGGCCGTAATGCTCTATATAGTTAATGGTTTCTAGAAGCAAGAAGCCAGAAATTGCCGCAAAGATGGCAACCATGAGCCCAGTATTTCCAACATACCAATAGATACTCGCTAGATAACTTAACTGAAATAGGCTATACCAGAACATATCATTATGGATAGAAATGAAAGAACGATTTTCTCGCTTGAGCAAATCCATTTGTATGCGCCAGGCACTGGTATATTGTCTAAATATAGAACTTACCCAGAATGAATATAGGGATTGGTTGTACTTTGCCGTAGCAGGATCTTCTGGAGTAGCCGCTTTAAGATGATGGCCAAAATTATGTTCTACAAAAAAATGCATATACAAAGCAGGCAGCAGGAGTAATTTTCCTAAAAGCTGCTCTATTTTACTTTTACGGTGACCAAGTTCATGCGCTACATTTATTCCATTAGAACCTATCACAATACCACAAGAGAATACGAGACCTACAATTTCATACATGGCTAAGGATTGAGAATTTATTGTAGTTATGGTAAAATATACCATTCCAAATACGATAAAAACATTAGAATATAGCAGGAAGTCTGTCCAGTGTAAACTAGCTTTGCGTTGCTTGTCGGCATCAGAAATATTTGTGTCATCTATAGGGAATAGGAGTTCTAGAATGGGAACGAGTACAAAGGCATAGACAGGTGTTAGAAAGGAAAATATACCTTGTTGAATTAGTCCGACAACGGCACAAAGCGGCACAATATATGCGGAGAGATATTTAAGGTCTTTCATAAGAAATATAAGATTTAACAATCACTTATAAATGTAGGGCATTATCAAAACATAATAAAATGGTATTTTAGGGCTTGCTATAGAAGAAGGAAGATGAATAAATTTAACAAGATAGAGCGCAAACTAGAAGCGTTTATTAGAAAGTATTACACAAATGCACTGCTTAAAGGAGGGATTTTGTTTTTGGCTTTTGGAGCCCTGTATTTTCTAATCACATTATTAATTGAGTATTTTTTCTGGTTACGGCCTGCAGCAAGAGCTATTTTATTCTGGGTTTTTGTGGCGGTAGAGGTTGCATTACTTATAAAGTTTGTTGCCATTCCTCTGGCGAGGCTTTTTAAGCTGTCTAAAGGCATTAGTTATGACCATGCTGCACAAATTATTGGAAGTCATTTTCCAGAAGTAGAAGACAAGCTGTTAAATACATTACAGCTTCATAAAGAAGCAGGGCAATCTGAGCTTATGCTAGCTAGTGTGGAGCAAAAAAGCGCTTCGCTGGAGCCTATACCTTTTAGCTTAGCGATAGATTTTAAGAAAAATGCCAAATATCTTAAATACGCGCTTATCCCAATAGTTGTGTTTTTAATAGCAAATTATGGAGGTAAGGAGCAGGTTTTTAGCTCTAGCTATAAACGCGTACTTAATTATACAGAAGCCTATGAACCACCAGCGCCTTTTGAATTTTATGTAGTAAATGAAAACTTAGAAGGCATAGAAAACAAAGACTATACCTTGCAGATTAGAACTACAGGAGATGTTATTCCAGAAGAGGCCTTTATCCATTTTAATGACGAATCTTATTTTCTGCAACAAACTCGGCCAGGAGAGTTTTCTTATGTCTTTGAGCGGCCAGATACTGACATTACTTTTTATGCAGAGGCAAACAAAGTAAGCTCTAAAAAGTATACAATAAACATATTAAAAGTGCCTTCCTTAATTAACTTCAAAATGGAGCTTAATTATCCTAACTATACGGGCAAGTCAACAGAACGCATAGCTAACACGGGCAACGCAATTATTCCTGAAGGCACTAGAGTTACTTGGTTGTTGGACACCAAGCAAACAGATGAGGTGCAGATGGTGTTAGAAGATACGGTTTACGCTTTCGCGAAAGCGAACGACGAATCCTTCAATCTATCCAAAAGAATCTCTAAGAATACCGCATATGAAGTCTCTACAAGTAATCAGTTTCTTAAAAATTATGAGAATATAGCCTATAACCTTCAGGTTATCAAAGACCAATATCCAGTGATAGACCTAGAAGCTCGTAAAGACACGATTAACGAACAACAAGTGTATTTTTATGGAAAAGTAAGTGATGATTATGGATTATCAAGTCTTAGGCTGGTTTATTATGAAGCAGATACAGACCTAAAACAATTCAAGGAAATCGCGATTAAAAAGGACAATGTAGATCAGTTTTTATACGCGTTTCCAGACGCTCTAGATTTAGAAGAAGGAAAGACCTATGATTATTATTTTGAAGTGTTTGACAACGATGCGCTGCACAACCTTAAAAGTACGCGAAGTAGTGTATTCTCTTTTGCAAAACTTACAGAAAGCGAATTAGAACAGGAACAATTACAACAGCAAAAAGAGTCTATATCTAATCTGGACAAGGCCCTTGATAAAATTGAAGAGCAAGAAAGAGAACTCCAAGAATTGTCTAAAACTCAAAAGGAGAAAGAACAACTTAATTACGGCGACCAGAAGAAGCTTAAGGACTTTTTAAAACGTCAAGAGCGTCAGGAAGAAATGATGCAGGATTTTTCTAAACAATTAAAGGAAAACTTGGATGAGTTTCAAAAAGACGAACCGCAGAGTGATGAGGATAAAGAAAGACTAAAAGAACGTCTAGAGCGATTAGAACAAAAGGCTAAAGAGAACGAAAAACTTTTAGAAGAGCTAGAAAAGTTAAGAGAAAAACTTGATAAAGAGGAGCTTACTGAGAAATTAGAAAAGCTGGAGAAACAAAACAAAAATAACAAACGCAATCTGGAGCAGATGTTGGAGTTGACTAAGCGTTATTACGTTGAAAAGAAGGCAGAAAAGATTTCTAAAGATTTAGAAAAACTGGCAGAAAAGCAGGAAGAACTGAGTAAGAAGGAAGGAGATGAAAATACTAGAGAAGCCCAGGATAAACTTAATGAAGAGTTTAAAAAACTAGAGGAAGAGCTCAAAGAGCTTGAGAAGGAAAATAATGCCCTTAAGAAACCTATGGACATCCCTAGCGACGCAAAAAAGCAGGAAGAGATTAAGGAAGAGCAACAAGGCGCGAGTGAAGAACTAGAGGAACAGGAGCAACAGGAACAGCAAAACGGAGAACAAAAGAACACTTCAGAAGCTCAGAAAAAGCAAAAGAAGGCTGCAGAAAAGATGAAACAGATGAGCGAATCTATGCAGCAAAGCATGCAAATGTCTGGAGAACAAGGCATGCAAGAAGACGTAGATATGTTGCGACAAATATTGGATAATCTGCTGGTGTTTTCCTTGGAAGAAGAAGATTTAATGCTGGATTTTAAAAGGATCAATGATAAAAATCCGCTGTATGCCAAGAAGTTAAGAAGACAGAATGTTTTAAAACAAAATTTTGAGCATGTAGATGACAGTCTCTATGCACTCTCTTTACGTGTGCCGGAATTGGATGAAAAAATTAATGAGTCTTTAGTAGATATAGATTATAACCTAGGCAAGTCGTTAGAACGTCTTGCTGAGAATCAAGTATTGCAGGGCGTAAGTAGCCAACAATATGTAGTTACTGGCGCAAATGAGTTGGCAGATATACTTAGCGGTTCCTTAAACCAGATGCAACAATCTATGGGACAAGGTCAGGGGCAAGGACAAGGACAAGGAATGGGTAAAGGCCAGGGACAAGGTAAGGGCGGACAGTTGCCTGATATTATTCAAAGTCAGGAAGAGCTCAATAAGAAAATGGAGGAAGGAAATTCGCCAGGAGAAGGTGAAGGTGGTGAAGAAGGTGAAGGAGAGGGACAAGGCGAAGGACAAGGTGAAGGAGAGGGTCAGGGCGAGGGCGGAGGAGAAGGACAAGGACAAGGCGAAGGCGAGGGACAAGGTGAAGGAGGAAGTGGTAGCAATGGCCAAAATGGGAGTGGTTCTGGTGGTAATCAAGATGGACAGGGGAATGGGGGCAATGAAGGCGAAGAGTATGAGCAAGGATTACTCTATGAAATTTATAAAGAGCAACAACAGCTTAGAAAGCAATTGGAAGACGCTATAGAAGAGCAAGGCATAGGAGATCAAGGAGATCAATTGGTGAGAGATATGAAGGCGGTAGAACAGCAATTGCTGGATCAAGGTTTTTCTAATGAAACCATGGAACGTATGACCGCATTAAAGCATGAACTTCTTAAGCTTAAGGAAGCCGCATTTCAACAAGGACAAGAAGAAAAAAGAGAAGGGGTTACGAATCTTAAAGAGTATCGTAATCCAGTAAATACGCCTATCGATAAGGCGAAGAATTACTTTAATAATACAGAAATTTTAAATCGATCTGCTTTACTTTTAAAAGGAAAGTATAAGAAGAAGGTTCAAGAATATTTCCAGGGTAACGATGATTAGCTTCGCGAGTCAGAACGATTTTGTATTAGAAAATAGTACTAGTAAAAAACTGTGGATACAGGCGGTCATTGCACAAGAAAATCATAGTTTGGGTGAGGTGAATTTCGTTTTTTGTTCAGATGATTTTTTACATACTATCAACTTGGAGTATTTAAATC
>CAZXMY010000146.1:0-6031 GCA_964641325.1 uncultured Flavobacteriaceae bacterium
GTCCTTATCAACGGTATTGAACAGAATAAACAATTTAACGGAAGACCGCAATGGGGAAATTGGGGAGGTCTTAATGATGTACAACGTAACAGAGAATTTACCCAAGGTCTCAAGGCTAATGAATATACTTTTGGAGGAGCTGGTGGTGTGACTAATTTTGTAATGCGCGCTTCTCAGTATCGCGAAGGAGGTCGAGTTTCCTATGCCTCGGCTAATAGATCGTATCAAGGCCGTGTAATGGCAAGTTATCATACAGGGCTTAATGAAAATGGATGGGCTTTTAGCTTACTAGCTTCAAGACGTTTTGGACAAGAAGGTTTTATTGATGGAACCTTATACGACGCAAACTCCTTTTTTGCCTCTGTAGAGAAAAAACTTAATGACAAGCATAGTCTTAACTTCACAGCATTCTATACACCTAACCGAAGAGGGAGAAGCACCGCTATTACCCAAGAAGTTTTTGATCTTAAAGGAAGGGAGTACAATCCTTTATGGGGATTTCAAGATGGGGAACAACGTAATACGAGAACTAGAGAGATAGAAGAGCCTGTATTTATGCTCAATCACTATTGGAAACTATCTGATAAGACAAGTATAAATTCTAATCTTGCGTATCAAACAGGTACCATAAAAAATAGTCGTATAGATAATGGTCGTTTACGTAATCCAGCACCAGACTATTATCAATTACTACCTAGTTTTGCTTTACAGGATCCAAATCCAACGGCTTTTGATTTTCAGACGGCATTTTTATTACAGCAAGATTTTTTAAATGATGGTCAGTTTGACTGGGAGAAAGCCTACGAGAGTAATATAGAATCTTCGGGACCTGTCGCTTTAGGAAATATAATACAGCAAAATGATGTGATAGACGATACACAGTTCACGGCCAATGTTATAGTAAATTCTCAAGTTACAGACAATATTAGCCTTAATGCTAACCTTAATTACAGAGCCCTTTCTAATGAAAACTATGCAGAGGTAGAAGATTTATTAGGAGCTCAAGGCTTTCTGGATATAGATAACTTTGCAGTAAGTGAGAGTCAAGATGGTCAAGGTGGTGATGTTGCTCAGAGTGATTTGCGTAATCCTAACCGTGTAGTGACAGTAGGAGATCGCTATAAGTACAATTATGAGATAGATGCAGATATAGCTTCTGGTTTTGTCCAAGGGCAGTTTGTATACAGTAAGGTAGATTTTTATATCGGAGCTTCTTTTTCTAATACAACATACCAGCGTAATGGTTTGTATGAAAATGGAAATTTCCCTAACGGAAGAGAAACTATAGGTTCTTTTGGGCTAAGTGAAGAACTAAGCTTCACTAATGGCGGTTTAAAAGGAGGTCTGACTTATAAAGTTACGGGAAGACATTTAATAGATTTTAATGGAGCTGTTATTTCTAGAGCACCTGGCATACGTAATAGCTTTAGTAATGCACGTCAGAACAATGAAGTTGTTTTTGGACTTGAGAGTGAGCAGGTACAATCTGCAGATTTGAGTTATATCTTTAGGGCTCCATTACTTAAAGCTAGAGTAACAGGATTCTATACCGGCTTTAGTAATGGGACAGATATAGGGTTCTATTTTACGGAGAATAATTTAATTAACGGTGAAGGTGCTTTTGTACAAGAGGTGCTAACCAATATTGAGCGTAGGAATGTGGGAGTAGAACTAGGAGTAGAAGCCCAAGTATTACCTACGCTTAAATTGAAAGCAGCGGCCTCTATAGGTCAATTTACCTTTCAAAACAACCCAGACCTTTATTTAACTAGTGATGATTTTGACGGTAGATTAAGTTTTGGAGATGGTACAACAGCTTTAGATGGTTTGCACGTAGCTGGAGGGCCAGAGCGAGCCTATCAGATAGGGTTTGAATATAGAGATCCAGAATTTTGGAACTTTAGTCTTACCACTAACTATTTTTCTAATGCTTATATAGATGTAAGCAACCTTGCTAGATCTGCAAACTTCTTACAAGATGTAGACGGCCAAGCTTTTAATGATTTTGATCAAGGAGTTGCTAATGAGTTGTTGCGACAAGAGCAGTTTGATGATTACTTTCTGGTAAATGTTACCGGAGGAAAATCTTGGAGAGTAAATGATTACTTCATTGGTTTTTTTGCAACTATTAATAATGTTTTAGATCAAGAATATGTTACGGGTGGATTTGAACAATCCCGTCGTGTGAACTTTCGTTCGAGTTTAGAGGAGGCGCAAAGAGATAATCCACTTTTTGGCAATCGCTTTTTCTTTGGAAATGGGACTACGTATTATGTAAACGCATATGTGCGATTTTAATAAAAAAATAAGAAGACTAATTACAATACCAATATTATGAAAACAATACAATTAACAAAACCAATCCTTGCGCTTATGGCGTTAGTTACCGTTATTTCTTGTGTGCAAGACGATGATTTTGCAGTACCAGACTTAACTATTGAAGCGCCGCAATTAAATGGTGACATAGTTACAATTTCTGCGCTTAGAGATCTGTTCTTGCAAGAAGGAGAAACAATAGACTTTGAAGATTCTTCATTATATGTAGAGGGATATGTAGTTACCAGTGATGCTGCGGGCAACTGGTTTGAAGAGATTGTTATACAAGATGCTCCTTCTAATCCTACAGCTGGTTTGAGAGTGCTCATAGACAATAGCCCACTCTTTACTACCTATGAAATAGGACGTAAGATTTTTGTAAAATTAGGAGGTTTACACTTAGGAGATAGTAATGGGGTGCTTACTCTAGGAGTGACCAATAATTTAGAAAAAATAGCTGCACCTGCCCAATTTGAATTTATACAACGCTCTGCAGAGGTAGCAGAGATTGTTCCTTTGGATGTAAATATTAGTGATTTTAGTGAAGATTTAGAGAATGTTTTTGTTAGACTAGTAGATGTGCAATTTATAAGAGACGAAACTTTGGATACACCTGATGGATTGCCTTTTAGTTATTCAGGAGAACCTACAGATGAGTTTGACGGGGAACGTACTTTAATAGCTTGTGCAAATAACCAGACAGTGATCTTTAGCACGAGTACTTTTGCGGCTTTCCAATCTGTGGCCTTGCCTACAGGGCGAGGATCTGTATCGGGCTTGCTTACGAGAGATTTCTTTGGAGAAGTTTTTAATATTGTGGTTAATGATCAAAACGATGTGTCTTTTGAAGATGTGGAGCGATGCGATCCGGTAGAGATCGATTGCGGTGTGGCCGCGAGTGTTGGTCCACAAGTATTGTTTGAAGATTTCTTTGAAACGCAAAATACCAATACACCTATATCAGGGAACGGTTGGACAAATTTTATAGAAGAAGGGACACAAACTTGGGAAGCCTTCTCTTCCACTGGTGCCAATGCTTCATTAGGTATTTCTGCTAATGTAGGTTCCTTTATGTCTGGAGACGATTCTTCCATTGCATGGTTAGTCACTCCAGAAATTAATTTTAATAATCAGGATGGTGAAACCCTACAGTTCCAAACATCTAATAGCTTCGCAGATGGTAGCACGCTAGAATTATTATTCTCAAGTGATTGGGATGGAACACCTGCAAATATACCAACCGCAACTTGGGATGTTTTACCCGCTGCGGTGTTGGTACAGGATGAAGATTTCTTTGGAGACTGGATACCTTCTGGTATTGTGGATCTTTCTTGTGTTTCTGGGTCAGGTTATATTGGCTTTAGATACATAGGTAGTGGTGACGCCGACTTTGACGGAACCTATGAGCTAGATGAAATTGAGATTAACGCGAACTAAATTTAAATACACAGGTATTTTCTTAAATCCCGGAGTCGAAAGGCCTCGGGATTTTTTTATTTTACCATTGGATCTGCGGTCGCCATATTTTGAAACCGTACGGAGGAAGTATTAATATTTAAGATCACAAAAGCTCTACTGAGCTTATAGATCTAAGCCTGTAGATGTCTTCAAAATAGATATAACAATATAGAAAGTAGAGTGTAAGAATTCTCACTTAATCAAGTTAAGGATGCAAAGTTAACACGAGTCTCTTTAGAGCTACCAGCACATGTAGAGTATAATTGCTTTATGAATAGTATGAGATAATAGGTGTCTAATTATGTGCCTTTTATGTTTTTTCATACGCAAAAAAAAGCCGCTTAAATAATTAAGCGACCTTTCTCTCTTGGTTGGGTAAAATTTTAGTTGGTGTTTATCTACTTACTATTTTAAACACACAGCGTCGGTTAAGCTGGTGTTGATCTTCTGTACAATTAGAGCTACAAGAAATGGCAAGATCAGTTTCCCCTTTTCCAGCTCCAGATATTCTAGATGCATTTATTCCCTTGCTTATTACATAGTCACGCATAGATTCTGCTCTTTTCTGAGAAAGAGTCTGGTTATAGCTGTTAGAACCTCTCGAGTCTGTATGACTTTCACCAGAGATTACCATCGTTGGATTGTTTTGCATTGCAAAAACAAGTCTGTCGAGCTCTGCTGCTGCGTCAGGACGTATATTCCATTTGTCAAAATCAAAATAAATAGGATTTAAAACCACTTCTGTTTTTGTAATAACAGGTGGTTCAATAGGCTCTAAGGTAATGGTGTTGTCAGACCCGTCTTTACCTACTGTAAGTGTGCGTGTTTTACTTTTATAACCGTCTGCACTAGCCGTAATGGTGTATTGTCGGTTACATTTGGAGCTAAAGAGATATTTACCAGTTGTTGTTGCGGTATCAGAATCTGTGGTCTCTTCGGTATTATTTACTATTTCTACCAGAGCTTTAGAAATTCCTACACCAGATTCATCTTCTACTGTTAAGGCTACGTCTACATCACAGGGAGGTACTTGGTCGAGAATATAGATATCATCACTTCCTTTTCCGCCAGGACGGTTAGAAGACACAAATCCAGTTTTATTATCTGGGCTCACATAAATTGCAAAATCATCACTACCGCTATTTACTCCAGGACCTAGGTTCTCAGGGGACGCGAAAGATCCCGCTTTCGCGAAAGCAGAAAAAACATCAAGACCACCCATACCTAGATGTCCATTACTTGAGAAATATAATGTTCCATCATCTGCAACAAAAGGAAATGCTTCTGTACCGCTAGTGTTTATATTTCCAGAAACTAGCTGAGGTTCTCCAAAAGATCCATCAGTGTTTACACTTACTCTATAAATATCAGATCCTCCTTTTCCTCCCGGTTTATCACTAGAGAAGTACAAAGTTTTGCCATCTGGACTAAGTGCCGGATGCCCCGTAGAGTAGTTATCATCATTAAAAGGAACAGACTCAATATTCTCCCAGTTTCCCGATACCTTCTCTGCAGTATACATATTGATCTGGTTTACACCTTCACTGCTTTTATCCAAATCGCCTTCAAAATAGTCATTACGGTCAAAGTACATACGTTTCCCGTCTGGGGAGATAGCAACAGAACTCTCGTGATATTTTGTATTAACGTCACCATTTATTATTTCTGGAGCGCCTATAGAAGATCCGTCTAAAGTAGCGGCATATAGATCTAAAAATGGCTCACCATTAAGGTTGTGATTTTTTCTCAGGGTATTTCTGGCAGATGCAAAATAAATCGTATTGTCCTGTACAAAGGCACCAAAATCGGCCAGATTAGAATTAAGAGCATTAGCATTTTGAACCGTAAACGCAGGCTCTATAGCCAGAAGGCTAGCTAAATAATTTGGGTTAGAAGAGAATAGCTTAGCTCTAGGATCGTTGGGGCTGCTTTGGACAAATTTTTGCATCCAAGTACTATATTCACTGGCTTTGCCATTTGCCTTAAGAGCTTGAGCATATCCATAAATTACTTCTGGGCTCGCATTCTTGATTTTTGCCGCTCTTTTATAAAAAGACTCAGCTTGTTTTGTGTCATTAAGTATCGTATAACTCTTAGCTAGTTGCGTGTAAACATAAGGGCCTCCTTTGCCTTGTTTTATAAGTTTAGAATATGCCTCAATAGCCTCTGTATACGCCAGATTATCAAATAATTTATCTGCTTTTTTAGTATCACTATTTTGCGCACTTATGCTTAGACTAGTAAGAGCAAATAGTAG
>CAZXMY010000147.1:0-6030 GCA_964641325.1 uncultured Flavobacteriaceae bacterium
ACCCAAAGAAAATCGCATAGGAGATGATGGTTTTGGGTTTAAGTTTGCCATGAAAACTCTTTCTGGAGGACGCATAGGCATTGCAGCACAGGCCTTAGGTATTGCTTCTGGAGCCTATGACCTTGCTCTTAAGTATTCTAAGGAACGTAAAGCTTTTGGGACAGAAATTGCAAACCATCAAGCCATTGCTTTTAAACTCGCAGATATGTATGTAGAGATAGAAGCTGCGCGCTCTCTAGTAATGAAAGCTGCTTGGGATAAGGACCAAGGCAACAATTACGATCGTTCTAGTGCAGTAGCAAAACTATATGCGTCTAAAGTGGCTATGGAACAATCTGTAGAAGCTGTGCAAATTCATGGTGGTAACGGTTTTGTAAAAGAGTATCATGTAGAGCGTTTTATGAGAGATGCAAAAATCACACAGATTTACGAAGGAACTTCAGAAATTCAAAAAATTGTGATTTCAAGAAGTATTATTAAGGAATAGATCCTTAACGCTTTCGCGAAAATAAAAAAGGCGAATCCTATGGGTTCGCTTTTTTTATATTAGCTACTTTTGTAACATACAAATCGATTTTGGCTAGAGGAATTGTTTACATGCTAATTGCTGCCTTCGCCTTTGCGTGGATGAACCTCTTGGCAAAATACCTAGACGGTTTCCATCCTTTACAAGTAGTGTTTTTTAGAGCAATGGGCACCTTTGTATTCATCTTTCCGTATATGCTTGCAAAGAAGGTTCCTGTACTAGGTAAAAATGTGTTTTGGCTAAGTTTTAGAGGCATTTTAAGCTTTAGCTCCTTAGCTTTATTTTTTATTGTTATACAACGTATTCCCTTAGGATCTGCTGTAGCATTGCGGTATACCGCACCTATTTTTAGTGTCATCTTTGCGTATCTCCTGCTCAAGGAAAAAGTAAAAATATGGCAGTGGGCGGCTTTTGCTCTATCGGCTATTGGAGCTTTTGTAATGAAAGGAGTAGATTTTAGGATTGATACTTTAAGTTTTGTACTAATTATTGCTTCTTCTATACTTGTAGGCGGTGTGTTTGCCATCGTACGTTATCTTGGATCTAGAGAGCACTTTCTAACTATCATCAATTACTTTATGGTCTTCTCTATTGTAGGAAGTTTATTCTTTATACAGCACTGGCGTATGCCCATTGGGCAAGAATGGTATTGGGTATGTAGTATTGGAGTTCTTGGACTCATAGGACAGATATTCTTAACTCGATCTTTCCAACTCGCAGAAACCAATACAGTCGCTCCTATTAAGTATATGGAACTGGTATACGCCTTGATTTTTGGCTACTTCTTTCTAAATGAAACCTACGGCTTATGGCCAATAGTAGGGATGAGTCTTGTAGTGTTTGGGCTTTTACTTAATGTTTGGGTGAAGAGAAAAGGGTGATTTTATTTTTTCACTTTCTCTCGAGGATTCATAAGTATAGGCTTACCAAAACCTAACTGCTCCAATTTCTTCATTTGAGTTTTTGCATCTCCTACCACAAAATAAATCATCTTATCAGGATCGAGATATTTATCTGCAAGCGTTTTTACATCTTCTACGGTCATAGCCTGCACTATAGCTTCACGTTCCTTAGCATAATCTACATCAAGATCATAATCTGCAATATTCTCAAGCATCCCTAGTTTTGCTCGAGAGGTTTCAAAAGCGCGAGCATTACTTTTTATCAAGAAACTTTTAGAAACTTCCAGATCTTCCTGGGAGAAGTTTTTGCCATAATTACTTAATATCTCTTTAATTAAGGCCGTACTCTCATACGTAACATTAGAACGCACTCCACTTCTAATAGTAAAAGGTCCTGGAATCGAAGTTCCCTCAAAGTTGGAGCCTATTCCATAGGTATATCCTTTTCCTTCTCGTAATTCCTGCGTAAGTTGCGAAGCAAATCCTCCTCCTCCTAAACGGTAATTCATTACTCTAGCAGGATAATAATCCTCATCTGTGGCGGCAAGCGCAGGATATCCAAATCGCAAAACAGATTGCTTTGCTCCTGGTACATCGTAAAAATAGATTACAGATTTTTCTGGACGCGCAGGCACTTCAAAACTAGGAATCAAGACTTCCTTAGACTCCATAGTTTTATCTATACCAGCAAGAGATTGCAATACACTGTTTTTCTTTACCGCACCTACTACATACATTTTTGCCACCGTAGGTGATAGATTTTTAGAATAATATGATTTTAAATCATCCAGCGTAATAGCTGTAATAGACTCTGGCGTACCTATGGGATTATGAGAAAGCATATGTTTCTCGCCATAAATAAGCTTCATATACACCGTAGCAGCAATACTATTGGGTTGTGCTTCTTGCTGCAAAATCTGGCTCGTTACACTTCTTTTAAGGATATCAAATTCTTCTTGATCCCAACGCGGCTCTAAAAGTATCTCCTCTACCAGCGCTAAGGTTTTATCATAATTTTTTTTCAGAGTATTGCCAGAAATAATGATATTTTCTTCTGTAGCAAATACATTTATAGACGCTCCTAGACGTTCTATAGCATCTTCCAGTTGTGCAGTAGTTTTAGTCGCCGTTCCTTTTGTCATTAGACGCGCAAGAAGGTTGGATACTCCTACTTTATTGGGGTCTTCTAGAAGCAAGCTTCCGCGAAAGCTAACTTCAAAATTAACCAAGGGTACCTCATCGTTTTCAATGCCATATACTTCCAATCCCGATTCCATTTTTTCCTGCCACACTTCTGGAGCTGCCATTTCCGGACGATCTCCATAAGGTGGCTCTAGCGATCGATCAAAAGAAGATGGTGTTTTCTCGTAAGTTGCCACAATACTAGCATCAAAAGCTTCTTCTGCTCCTTCGATTATTTGTTCTTCTGCTATCTCTGCCAGTGACGAATCTTCTAGCGCAAGATCTACTTGTCCTTGTGGTACAAAACTTGTCGCTATATGGTTTTTCCCTTTGATATAGGTATTGTATACGCGCAATACGTCTTCCTTTGTAACTCCGAGAATATTTTCTATATCTTGCTTAACAAATCCTGGATCACCAGCAAATATCTCATATTGCGCTAGTTGAAATCCTTTTCCTAAAGCACTGGAAAGACCCCCATAAAACTGAGTTTCTTGTCCTGCTTTAATACGATCTAAAGCAGATTGTGGTATGCCTTCGTCTTCAAATTTTGCAAAAGCATCCTCTATAGCACTGGCAACCTCATCTAAATCCTTTCCGCTAAACGCGCGCACACGCAACCTAAACTGCCCCGATAATTCTGACCCATTATTAAAAGTACTCACTCCAGATGTAAGTTTTTTTTCATCTACAAGCACCTTATTTAACGGAGCATTCTTCCCTTGAGAAAGATAGCTACCTAAAATATCCAAAGCGTAAGAATCCTTATCATAAACAGGAACGGTAGGCCAAGTTATATCCAGCTGAGGCAGTCTTGCAAAATTATCTTCGTAGTAAAGGGTTTTAGTCTCTGTAAGTGCTACGGGTAACTTCTCTAAAGCGGGCACTTCTTCACCTCTTTTTATTTCGTCAAAATACTTATGCACCCACTCCTTGGTTTGGGCTGTATTAAAGTCTCCTGCTATAGTTAGTATGGTGTTATTAGGAGTATACCATCTGTTGTAAAAATCTTTTACGTCTTGCAAGGTTGCATTTTGCAAATCTTCTAAAGAGCCTATTACCTGCCAACTATAGGGATGTCCCTCTGGATGTAAATGCTTATCCACAACATATTGCACATGTCCATACGGTCTATTATCTACACTCTGGCGTTTTTCGTTTTTAACAACTTGCTTTTCTTTTGCAAGTACGGGATCTGTAACCGTATTGATAAAGTAGCCTAACTTATCGGCCTCTGCCCAAATCATTTTCTCTAAGGCATCTTTAGGTACCGTCTGAAAATAATTAGTACGATCTCTACTCGTACTTCCGTTTGCTCCTGATCCTCCTATACGCGCACTCATAGCGTCCAGTCCTCCTTTTCCTAGATTTTCGGATTCTAGAAATAATAAATGCTCAAAAAGGTGAGCAAAACCCGTTCTTCCTTCTATCTCTCTAGCAGAACCTACGTGTGTCGTTAAGGCAACCGCTACTAATGGATCTGAAGTGTCTTTATGCAGGATTACGGTAAGACCGTTATCTAACTTAAATTTTTCGAAAGGAACCGAGAAATCGGTTTGTTGCGCTTTCGCGAAAGCGTCTTTCTCTTGATTACACGAACTAAAAAATGCACCTAAAATGAATAAAACAAAAAGACTCTTACGTTTCATACGATATATGTTAGTTGATAATTTTTAAAGAAAAAAGTTCCAGACCAGTCCAAACCGAATACTAAAGTCTCGATAAGGATAACCAGGCGCACTAAAAAAGCTATTACCTGTAAACCCGCTATTTATGTGCTCTGCTTTTACAAATATGCGCGTTTGACGCACTTTGAGATTCACAAAAATATCTACCAGCGGAAAAGCGCCTAATTCCTGCTCATTTTGCACAAAAAACTCGGCAAGTACAGGATCATACCCATTAAGATTGTACTCTGAAAAATAGTTAAGAGTAACTCCGGTTTGCAATAAAAGAGCATTTTTAAAAAGCCTATCAGAATAATAAACCGATCCTCTTGTGACAAAGTCTGGGACATTTAAAACACCCTCTGCTCCGCTTACATTTTGTACAGTAACGGTAGCGTCCAGTGCAAATTTCTTATACTTAAACTCCCTGTTTGCTGTTATTTTGAGATGATTAATTGCCTCACTACTTTGCAAAGAAGTTACCAGAGAATCCGAATTGAGTCCAAAATAGGCATAGTCATTAATTGTGGAAGCAGACACTTGTACATTTGCCCATTTTTTTGAGCTTAGCTCTCCTTGAAGTGTATTTGTTTTTACATTTTCATAAGTAGGAGCGTTATGCCAGATATAGTTTACATAATTACTCTGACTTAACAAATGGTTATAGTTTGCAGGGCGAGAGTTGCTTACTATAGAAGCCCTAAGATGTGCTTCTTTAGTAATATCATATCCAATCTCACCCGATATGTTAAACCCATCAAAATCTCCAACCACATTTACCTGTGCTTCTCCTTCTACATCTAACTTTCCAATTCTATTTTTATAGGCACCTCCTACAGCAATGTTTGTACCTTGTAATCTATTAGGTATAGTTTCATTTATTCCATCATTATCTTGATCTACGATAATAACGGTTTTATACCCGTAATTATAAGTTAAAGCATTTGCTTGAAAGCTAAGCTCACCTAATTTTGCATCTTCATAGGTAACAAATAGTTCATTATAGGTCTCTTCTTGATCTGTACGATCTCTAAAAGCGCCTTGATCAAAGGCCTCTCCAAAAAGATTACTCGACGCACTCTGGGTAAATTGATAAAACTTATTCTCACTATTAAAAATATGCCCTATGCGTAAATTATAATTAGCCAGACTATCTTGTCTGTTTAAAAGATTATAATGATGGTTAACATATACTCTGGTGCCATCTAGAATATTTTCTGTATTATCTAAATTAACGGCTAGTTGTTCTCGCTCTCTAAATTCTCCATTATTACTTGAAAATTGTGCGAGGGCCTGATCGGTTAACCCTCCATTTTCTTCATTAAGCAAATCTTGAGCCACCCAATGAGCTCGTATATGGTATCTATCATTTTTTGTACGATAACTTGCAGCGGCTCTAAAATTACCTGTACTGGTGAGCGAATTAAGATAGGTCCCCAAACTTCTCAAGCCTTTATAGCCTATTGAAAAGTTAACCCGCTTAGATGTATTCATGGTGAAAGTGGCGTCCAACTGCTGGCCTTGCTGGAAAGCGCTTCTGTAATACAAATCTGTCACCGGTGTTGGGAGATAGAAATAATCAATATCCTCTACACCCATATAATTAAAATGGCGCGCTTGAGCCACACTTCCCGGAGTAGTGCCTTTATGATCAAAATCATAGATCAGGGTATTATAGGTTTGCCCCGTATTTGCAAAGGGCAAAAGGCCATAACGGTCCTTACGTAAATAATTAAACTTATAATCCTTGGCT
>CAZXMY010000148.1:0-6026 GCA_964641325.1 uncultured Flavobacteriaceae bacterium
GTTCTCTACTTCCTTAGCGTCTTTATTTACGGCAGCGCTAATGCTAGCAATATCTTTAGTCGCGTCATAACCATAATTACCCCAACCATCAAGTGCTGTGTTTAATTTAAGTACCCACTCATTCTCCGTTGGAATAATGATAAGAGAATATCTTCCCGCTTTTACGGCTGTACCTCCAAAAACGACATCTGTCATAAATAAAACTTCTGTAGATTCATTAGCACCTATTCTCCAAGCTTCTCCATACTTAAGCATTTTTCCGAAAATTTCTCTTCCTTTTTTTGCGGGTCTAGAGTAGGTAACTCTTATAAGCGGCTCTGCAGCGGCTTTTTTTGCATCTGATTTTATAAAGGTTCTCTTAGCCGCGTTGGATGGATAATATGCCCTGTCCATAGGACTCTTATCTAACTTATCAAACTTTTGAGCATTGCCCAGCAATGAGAAGGACAAAAAAAGGATACAAAGTAGTAGTTGTTGTGTTTTCATAGTAATTTGTGATATAAAATATTAATTATGATGTTTAACGTTTTCCGTTTCTATTCTGGAGAGCTCTTTTAACTGACCTTTTTCAAACAATTGAGGCAAGGTAGCTAGTGCTGCATCTTTATTAGCTTTCCAGTTAATATAGTCTTGAAAAACGATTCCCCTTACATTTCTTCTATTATAATAACTTCTAAAACGTGTGCCACCACCATTTACAGCATAGTTATAAGCTAAGTAATCCACCGTAGAGGTCCGCGAGTTTATCCAATAATAGTAGGTATCATCGTGATCTTTTCCTCCTCCTTCTTCATTAAAATATATTTTAATGACCTCATAGGTCTCACCTTTAATTGTGGTTGTCCCCTCATACACTTTATTTACAGCAGCATCACTTAATTTATGCGGTAGCGTAGCAAAATAGATGACAGAATTAAGAGCCTCTGCATGCTTTGCACTATCTCTTTCTGATAGAATGGTCTCCTTGTCATTTACAAATCTTGCAAAAACGCCATTGGCAAGTATATCCTTAATGGCATTGCCCTTTCTAGCTTGGTATTGTACCTGATAGGTAAAAGAAGAGCCATTATTATGAAACGTATAGTGCTTGTTTCTAAAGTCAAAACTATAATGAGCTTGGTCATATAAATCACCGCCATGAGCTTTTATTGCTTTAGAAATAATTAGATCGCCTTTGGAAATTACAGCTTCCGGTTGGTTTGTAACCTTAGTGTTTGCGGAGGTTTCTTGAGACTCGAAACCAGAAAAGTTACAGGAATACAATACTGCACTTAGCAGTGTCAAGATTAATAGTAGTCTCTTATTCATATGAAATTCTTGTGTTTTTAGATTGGAATCCTCATTAACTGTATATCTCTATGAGACTCAATCTCTAAGGAATCATTACAAAAATAGTCTAAAATAAAATAGCTTATCTAAGGCCGTGAAGTACTTTATGCATTCTGATTTATCCCATCAAAAAAAGTATCCAAAATGAGGTAAATTTCTTTTGGCGAATATTAAAAAAGTGTATATTTGCATCCGCTTGTAAAAAGTAACACTCCTCAATAGCTCAGTTGGTTAGAGCATCTGACTGTTAATCAGAGGGTCCTAAGTTCGAGTCTTAGTTGAGGAGCAAAGCAAGTAAAAGCCACACAGTCCGTGTGGCTTTTTTGTTCTCTATATCCCCAAGTAGTACATTCAAATCCAATCAAGGCTAAACTAGAGCCTAATTCGGTGTTAATGATTAAAAAAATACAGTATTTTCTGAAAAGTAAATTAAATACAAAAGGTTTAAACGTTTGAAAAAATCGTTAAAGTGCTAGTCTAGCTTCCTAAATTTGTCAAATTCCATAGTTATAATGCCTAACGCATCAAAATGTATAGTTTTAATCGACCCCGATAAGGGCAAACATACTGATGTAACTGCTTAGAAATTAATAGAAATGGAAAATATGGACTTGAACAAAAATTCGGCAGAGCTATCTCTGATTATACGCACACTTATTAAGTTTATCGTTTTGGACGCTTCTCAACATATAAAAAAAAAGGAGCAAATACCCTACATTAAAAAATATATCTTCACACTATCTAAGGCTATGAATGGGCATACCTCTATTGTTGACATGAATGAGGTTTCTAAGCAGATAGAACAGGATCTGAAAAGATTAACTATCGAGTAAGCAGGCAGCTTACTTCTTTTAAATGGCTTTTAACAAAATACGCTGAAACATCTTGTATTTTTGTCTTGATGGAAAAGCTATGAAACTCTATTCTTTTGTTATTTTTCTTGTAGTATTTTTTTCAGGCACAGTTCGAGCGCAACTGAGTTTTTGTCCTGGTGATACGGGCGATGCTATTTTTACAGAAGATTTTGGCACTGGCACTACAAATGGCCCTGCGTTACCTGCTGGATTTACTACATATACTTATGTCGATCAAGGTCCGCAAGACGGTTTTTATACAATTTCCAGTGACCTTAGCCAGTTAACCTCATGGCATAATGTTCCAGATAATACGCCTAACGATACAAATGGCAAAGCTTTTATTGTTAATGCCAGTTTTACAGCAGATGAGTTTTTTAGACGTCCCATTTCCGGGCTTTGTGAAAACACTTTTTACGAATTTTCGGCGGCCGTAGTAAATCTTTACGACAGTGATTTTACCAATTGTCCGAATGGAGGCATTCCGGTAAATGTTAGATTTGAAATCTGGAATGAATCAGATACTATCTTATTAGGCTCAGGCGATACTGGAGACATTAATGGCACTCCAGAGGCTATATGGAATAATTACGGACTTGTTTTTGAAACAACAGCTGGACAAGAAAGCGTATTGCTTAAAATGATCAATAATGGCGATGGCGGTTGTGGTAATGACCTCGCTATAGATGACATTACTTTTAAAGCCTGCGGAGATTCTACTCTGGTTACAACAACTACTAATGAACAAGGTGTGCAAATATGTGAGACAGAAACTCCGTCAAGCACCACACTTGTTGCTACAACAGAGTTTGTAGTAAATGATAGCTATGAACTACAATGGCAATCTAGCACTAACATGCAAGATTGGTTCCCTATTCCCGGAGCTACTTCTCCTATTTTAGAAGTTATTGATTTAACGGAGACGACTTATTTTAGAGTAAATCTAGCTGTAGATGCTGATAATTTAGGAAGTCCATTTTGTTCTCTAGTTTCAGAACCATTTCTTATCGAAGTATCATCATTGCCGGATCCACCTATAAGTAATGGGGATCAAACCGGTTGTAGCGATGACCCTTTTCCTTCTTTATCGGTTACGGTACAGGCAGGACAAAATGTAAATTGGTACGATGCACCTATAGCTGGCAACCTCTTGGCAAGCAATACAACTGTTTTTACCCCTAATACGCCAGGAACCTTTTACGCTGAGGCTCTTATAAACGGTATAGACTGCGCAAGTCCCTCAAGAACCGCTGTTACGCTTACTATTTTCCCATCAGTCAACTTTGATCCAAACCAAGAAACGATAGAAATTTGTGAAGGAGACACCATACTACTTTCTGCTCCCTTATCAAATCTTTCCTATAGCTGGTCTACAGGCGCGACTTCCCAAAGTATTGAGATTGATACGCCGGGAGTCTTTGTGGTAACAGCTTCTTCAGGAGATAGCTGCAGTGATCAAAAAACGTTTATGGTAAATGCCATTCCCATTCCAGAAATCGTACCCATAGAAATTAATAATGGTAGCCAAATAATTATTGAAACCTCAAACACTGGAGATTTTGAATATTCTTTAAACGGAGTGATTTATCAAGATGCTCCATTGTTTACAGACGTCCCTAGTGGAATTGTCACCGCTTTTGTAAGAAATGTAGCTGGCTGCCCACCTTCTATATCTACTTTTTACAACATAAGAATTCCAAGCTTTTTTACCCCTAATGGTGATGGAATTAATGATTTTTTTACACTTCCAGATCTTCAATTTTTCACGCAAAGCGAACTACAAATCTTTGATAGATTTGGAAAATTACTCTATGCAGACTCTGGAACCTCTTTGGGTTGGGACGGCACCTATAGAGGAAATAGAATGCCTGTTACAGATTATTGGTATATACTCACTCTAGATAATATCCAAATCACAGGCCATGTGAGTCTTATTGTAAGAGGCTAATTTAGGCGAGTAAGTGACTGTAGAAGTCTCTTAGTTTTTTGACTTTAGGGTCAATTACCACGCGACAATATCCTTGTTGTCTATTCTCGTTATAATAATCTTGATGTTCCTGAGTAGCTTCATAAAAAATAGGCGCTAGAGATATTTCTGTTACAATAGGATCTTCATAATATTCTTGAACCACCTTAATAACCTCTACTGCCTGATTTTTTTGCTCATCGCTATGATAAAAAATGACTGAACGATACTGGGTGCCTCTGTCTGCTCCTTGCCTATTTAAAGTAGTAGGATCGTGAGTAGTAAGAAAAACGGCAAGTATCTCTGCATAGGAGATTATACTTGGGTCAAAATCAAATTGTATGACCTCTGCGTGTCCCGTAAGTCCCGAACAAATTTCTCTATAGGTAGGATGACCAGGCACTTTACCTCCAGCATAACCAGAAATCACATTAGATACACCTTTAAGGCGTTGTATCACTGCCTCTACACACCAGAAACATCCTCCTCCTAGTGTAGCTTTTTCTAGATTACTCTTCGTCATTGTGGCTTGGGGTATCAATTCTATTCCAGATTTTATCTGCCTTAAGCTCAAAGGTACCTGCAAAATTCCAAGTGCATTCTTCTGGTGAGATTAAGGATAAAAAAGGAGTTCCATCTTTGCCTTTGTACAAATGATAGATAGCGCCTACTATAGGCTCAAAAGAAAATTTTGCTGAGTAAATGAGGTTGTTGTACTCAAACTGCTCCATCATTTTGTCATATTGCGCTTTGAGCTCTTGATACTCTGTTTGAAACTGATGGTTTACTTTGCTAATATTGGCATTCTTCCACGAAGTGACGTCGTCCGTCACAATAGCTGGCGCCCCAAGATTTGTTGCATACGGAGTGAGGGCAGCATCATACTTGCCTTTCTCTTCGTTATAAACAACTTGATCCGGTTTTTTCTTTGTCATAAAAAGTAAGATCTATTCTAAGCGAAAATAGCATCCTGTACAAAGATACGTCTCCACGTTTAATCAAACTTATATTTATGAATTGTTAACAGGAGTCATACGCTTTCGCGAAAGCGAACTTGCGAGACCTGCCTGCCAGAAGGCTCACGACCATCGCGAGAGCGAAGTGATAAAGCGTACTCAAAAAAATTACCGTCTTCGCCCACTAAATCCACTGCCTGCTCGATAACTTAAAGAAAATCCCTGTGAGCTACCAAGTGGCGAATTATTAAGCGCTAGATTGTAGGTGTAATTAAGACGCAAATTATCAAAAAGATAAAATCCAGCGAGCATATTAATAAGGGAACCCGTACGATATCCTATACCTGCTTCGAGCTTGCTTTTGTAGTTTACAAATAGGTTCATATCTATTTGCGTGGGTGCACCTTGCGTCCACTTAATAAGCGCGTTGGGCTTTAAATAAAATTCTTCTAAAGCACCTGCATAGATTCTATAACCGGCGTACGCATAATAGGGAACTTGAAGTTCTATATTCTGTTCTGAAGACAATAAGTCACCTACAATATTAGGCGCAGCGGCTCCTAGATAAAAACTACGTCTATTAAAAAGAACGCCGGCCCCAATAGTAGGAATAGAGGCGTTGATATTTTGAGCAAAATTAATATCATTAGTGATGTCTAAATCCAGTAGGTCTTCTGAATACTGCAAGAGTCCCGCCGAAATTCCAAAAGACAACACATTAGGATTACTATTATGCCATCTGGGCACATTAGTATCTTGGTCCAGAAATATTTTATAAGCATAGGAGGCAAAGAAATGCGTAGAGGCCGTAACGCCTATTTCGTCCCTTAAAATTCCGCCTCCAAAACCAGCATATTCTCGAGGTAAACTCACCGATAAAGATAAATACCTTGGAGTGCCCTCAAAAGCGTCTATCAGACC
>CAZXMY010000149.1:0-5979 GCA_964641325.1 uncultured Flavobacteriaceae bacterium
ATAGTGTGCGGCATAAGAAATAACTCCTGTAATCATGTCTATTCTTTGACCTGTCCCGGGTTGCGATAATTCTCCAGCTCCAAACGGAGCTATAAAAGAATCAAAAGGAGAAACAGGAATTTCTAAAGGTGCAGATACATTAGAATTTGATGGTGTATCAAAATCTATATCCATTTCCCACACCTTTAAATGATCAAAAGTAATCGCTCCACTCCATTGATCATCTTGTAAATAAGTAATATATCCTGGTGTTTCTGGATCAAATTCCGTACCTAGTAAATAAGCGGGTTCTGGACTAAAAACCGTATTCGGGTTATTAATTATCCCTGGTAAGTTAAAGCCTTGAATTTGCGGATTTGAGCCTCCTCCAAGCATCACATCTCTCTCTAAGGCATATATATTTTGTCCTCCCTTATTAGCCGTTAGATAATATGCATCATGCCATACAGAGTAATGAGGATAATCCGGAAAAGAATCTAAAGGAAACTCATACAAAAAATACGCTCCTGTGGGGTCTGGTGTTTCTGATATAGCAATTGCTAACCCATTAGTTCCTACATTAAACTGACTTACAAACCAGCGATCTGCTAATTGATCATACATAATAATGGGATCACCACTATTCTGACCATCACCTATAAAATTACCAAGGCTTGTAGGTCCTGCTAGTATATTACCTTCTTTATCATAAACAGCAATAGCAAGGTTAACTCCACTTACATAGTGATTAGGGCCAACCGCACCTGACGGGTCTGGAGGTACAGCTTGACCTTGACTTATATTTGGACCATCAAAACTTATCTGTAAATTACGAGATTCCTGAGCCTTATTAATAGCGGTTTGTCTGATCGGATCACCTCCTATGGGTAGTGAATTAGGATGTTCATAGCCATTAACGGGAAAATTATTAGGGATAATTTTGTAATTGCTCTTTCCAGAAGCCTCTGCTTCTACCAGCGGGAAATCCCTAAGTGGTATACTTTTTCCTAAATAGGTTCCTTCTCCCAAAGAGGAAACAGATTGTCCTTCTTGAGCAAATAAAGTACTGCACGCTAGTAATAGCAGTCCACTAAGTAAAAATTTGGTTTTCATAATGTGTATTTAGTTACACCAAATATAATTCATTAAAAATGGTAAAAGCTTGTTTAACTTTATTTTAAGAAAAGGAATTCCAACAGTTTAGCCAAATAGTATAAGTAGTTAATAGGCTGTTCATAATCCCTAAAAGTGCTTTTTATAAATCGTTTATTTTAGTAAGAAATAAATTAAATTTGTGCCTTTGATAACAAGCACAAAAACAGCTATGATTTACTTTTTTGGAAATCCATCAGAACAGGTATACGCGGTACAAACAGCAAACAAAATTTCACAAGAAGACACTCAAAAACTCGTATGGCTTTTTGGGGATGTTCCACAAATAGAAGCGTCTACCATCGACGCTTTTTTTATTGGACCTCGCGCTGCTATGATTACTCCGTGGAGTACAAATGCTGTAGAGATTACCCAAAATATGGGTATAGATGGGATTGTGCGTATTGAAGAGTTTGCTTCCGCGAAAGCGAATTCTACTTTTGACCCTATGATTTCTCAGCAGTTTGAGAGCTTAAATCAAGAGATTTTCACCATAGAAGTAACGCCAGAAGAAATCCTTCCTATAGAGGATATTGCGGCTTATAATACACAAGAAGGTTTATCATTAAGTGATGAAGAGGTAAACTATCTTAACGAAGTTTCGGCAAAAATAGGAAGACCGCTTACCGACTCAGAAGTTTTTGGTTTTAGCCAAGTAAACTCTGAGCATTGTAGACACAAAATTTTTAATGGAACCTTTGTGATAGACGGAGAAGAGATGCCTTCTTCCCTATTTAAACTCATAAAAGAAACGTCTAAACAACATCCTAATACGATTGTTTCGGCTTATAAAGATAATGTTGCTTTTATAGAAGGGCCTCGTGCGACACAGTTTGCTCCTAAAACAGCCGATAAACCTGATTTTTACGCAGAGCAAGATTTTGATAGTGTTATTTCGCTTAAAGCGGAAACACATAACTTCCCTACTACCGTAGAGCCTTTTAATGGTGCGGCAACAGGTTCGGGAGGTGAGATAAGAGATAGACTTGCAGGAGGAAAAGGTTCTTTACCCTTAGCAGGAACAGCGGTGTATATGACACCCTTTTCTAGATTACTTAAAGACAGGCCGTGGGAGCAGAATATGGCAGAGCGCAAGTGGTTGTATCAAAACCCGATAGACCTGCTTATCAAGGCTTCTAACGGGGCTTCAGATTTTGGAAATAAATTTGGGCAGCCGCTAATTACAGGTTCTGTACTTACGTTTGAACACGAAGAAGAAGGCCGTCGTATAGGCTACGATAAAGTGATTATGCAGGCCGGCGGAATAGGCTACGCAAAAAAAGAACAAGCGCTTAAAGATACGCCTAAAGAGAGTGATAAAATTGTTATTCTAGGAGGCGAAAACTACCGTATAGGTATGGGAGGCGCTGCGGTATCTAGTGCAGATACAGGTGCTTTTGACTCAGGTATAGAGCTTAATGCCGTACAGCGTTCTAATCCAGAAATGCAAAAACGTGCTGCAAACGCGATACGTGGTATGGTAGAGAGTGATATCAATCCTATTGTATCTATTCACGACCACGGTGCAGGAGGGCATCTTAACTGCCTTTCTGAGTTAGTAGAAGATACAGGAGGACATATAGATTTAGATAAATTGCCTGTAGGAGACCCTACCCTATCTGCAAAAGAGATTATAGGTAATGAGTCTCAAGAACGTATGGGTCTTGTGATTGGCGAAAAAGATATAGATACCCTAAAACGTATTGCAGACCGTGAACGGTCACCTATGTATACCGTAGGAGATGTGACTAACGACCATCGTTTTACTTTTAAGAGTAAGACTACGGGAGAGCGCCCTATGGATTTAGACCTTAGTGATATGTTTGGCAGTTCGCCTAAAACAGTACTAACAGATACAACGGTACAACGAAATTATAAGAACCCTGAGTACCAACTAGCAAATTTTCACGACTACCTAGAACAGCTTTTACAATTAGAAGCTGTGGCTTGTAAAGATTGGCTTACTAATAAAGTAGACCGTTGTGTGGGTGGGCGCGTTGCAAAACAGCAGTGTGCAGGGCCATTACAATTACCTCTTAACAATGTAGGGGTTATGG
Source organism: uncultured Flavobacteriaceae bacterium (assembly GCA_964641325.1). GTDB lineage: Bacteria > Bacteroidota > Bacteroidia > Flavobacteriales > Flavobacteriaceae > Dokdonia. The sequence goes on from CAZXMY010000149.1 coordinate 3,189, forward strand.
CGTTAGATTATAAAAACAATAAAGGAATTGCGACTTCTATAGGTCACTCTCCCGTAAGCGGACTTATAGATCCTGTTGCAGGAAGTAAAAACAGTATTGGTGAGGCACTTACTAATATTATATGGGCACCTCTTACCGATAACTTAAACAGTGTGAGCCTGAGTGCAAATTGGATGTGGCCGTGTAAAAACCCAGGAGAAGATGCGCGTTTATACAAAGCAGTAGAGGCTATCTCACAAATGGCAATTAACCTAGGTATTAACGTACCTACAGGAAAAGACAGCCTTTCGATGAAGCAAAAATACCCTGATGGAGATATTATTGCTCCGGGTACGGTAGTGATAAGTGCAGCGGCAAGCTGTGAAAATATAAATCAGGTGGTAGAGCCTGTTCTTCAAAAAGATGGAGGGGCTATCTACTATATTAATATGTCAGGAGATACGCACAAATTGGGAGGGTCTAGTTTTGCACAAATATGCCAGACGATAGGAAATGAAGCCCCAAGTGTAGTGGATGATAACGCTTTCGCGAAAGCGTTTAACACCCTACAGAAGCTCATAAAAGATAATCAAATACTTGCAGGTCACGACATAGGCAGTGGCGGTTTAATCACTACCCTACTCGAACTTTGCTTTGCTGATGTAAACCTAGGTGCGCAGTTAGACCTAACGGCAATAGGCGAAGAAGACCTTATAAAACTTCTTTTCTCTGAAAATATAGGTATTGTTTTTCAGGCGGTAGATGATACGGTAGAGAGCATTCTTAGCGAAAATGGTGTGGCTTTTACTAAAATAGGTAGCGTTACCACAACACCTGAATTAACGATTAAAAACAATGGTATTGAGCTAGGCTTAAACATTAGTTCTTTACGTGATACTTGGTTTAAGACATCGTATTTATTAGATGACAAACAAACAGCAGCGGGCCTAGCAAAGGATAGATTTGACAATTATAAAAATCAGCCGTTAAATTATGTTTTTCCAGAAAATTGGAAAGGCGTACTCCCTACTCTAGATACTAGCAAAGCGAGGCCTAAAGCGGCTATCTTACGAGAAAAAGGAAGTAACTCTGAGCGCGAAATGGCAAATGCAATGTATCTAGCCGGTTTTGACGTTAAGGATGTGCATATGACCGATTTAATTGAGGGTCGTGAGACCTTAGAGGATATTCAGTTTTTAGGTGCCGTAGGAGGTTTTTCTAATAGTGATGTACTAGGCTCAGCAAAAGGATGGGCAGGTGCTATAAAGTATAACGAAAAGGCAAATCGTGCGATTAAAAATTTCTTTGCGCGTAAAGACACCTTGTCTATAGGTATCTGTAATGGGTGCCAGTTATTCTTAGAATTAGATCTTATAAACCCAGAGCACAAGCAACTTAGTAAAATGCGCCATAACCGCTCTCAAAAACACGAGAGTAATTTTACTTCTGTCGCGATACAAGAAAACAATAGTGTGATGTTATCTACACTAGCGGGTACAAAAATGGGGGTTTGGATTTCTCACGGTGAAGGTCGTTTTGACCTCCCTATGGATGAGAGCGATTACTCTATAGTAGGTAAATATGGGTATGAAGGCTATCCTGCAAACCCTAATGGTTCTGACTATAATACAGCAATGATATGTGATGTTACAGGAAGACACCTTGCTACAATGCCACATATAGAGCGTTCTATCTTCCCTTGGAATTGGGCAGACTACCCTAAGGGTACTACTCACGAAGTATCCCCGTGGATAACCGCTTTTGTAAATGCACGTTTGTGGATTGAGAAAACTGCCTAATATAAATTAGGTATTCTTCATACTGTAATGTTGTTTGTATAGACTGGTTTAGATAGATAAAATATTTAACAAACCCTTGTTAGTTCGTCCGTACCAAAAATCATACTTTAGTACCGTTATGAAAAAACTATATGCCCTTTTATTTTTTGTACTCGCCTTTGTCTCTGCGCAATCGCAACAAGAAAAACCCATTTTTCAACGTGCAAAAATATCCTTTAACGGAGAAAACAACCTACAAAGACTTACTGACCTGGGTATTTTTGGAGATCACGGTCTTCATAAGGAAGGTGTTTTTGTCATTTCCGAATTTAGTGAGCAAGAACTAGCTCAAGCCCGTGCTGAAGGGTATGCTGTAGAAGTGATGATACCCGATTTAAAAGCTCATTTTTTAGAGCAAAACAAATCACAATCACGTAGTTCTTTTAATACGACATGCGATCAAGGTGGAGAGATCTATCCTACTCCAGATAATTTTAATCTCGGTTCTATGGGTGGTTATCTCACCTATCAGGAGGCACTGGATGAACTTGAGGATATGAGAGCACAATTTCCCAATCTAATAAGCGAAGTAAATAATATTAGCAACTTTCTTACAGAAGGTAATCCTGATAACTCTGTATCGCCATCTATAGGTGGTAATCCTATAAAATGGTTACGTATAAGTGATAATCCAGATGTAGATGAAGATGAACCCGAAATCCTATATACGTCCATTCATCACGCAAGAGAGCCTATGAGTTTGATGCAGAATATTTACTATATGTGGTATCTCTTAGAAAATTATGAATCCGATCCAGAGATACAAGCTATTGTAGATAATACAGAGCTATATTTTGTACCTGTGATGAATCCTGATGGTTACTTGTTTAATGAAAGTACAGACCCTAATGGAGGTGGTTTCTGGCGTAAGAATAGAAGAGGGTCTGGCGTAGATAATAATAGAAATTATGATTACCACATAAATGGAAATCCTTCTAATGGAAGCTGGAGTGGACCAGGATCTTCTTCTAATC
>CAZXMY010000150.1:0-5960 GCA_964641325.1 uncultured Flavobacteriaceae bacterium
ATACTTGATTGATTTTAGTTTCTGCAATACCGATGCCTGTGTCCTTTATTGTAAAGATTATTCCTGCTTTTCTATCTTGATTTTGAGATAATTTTAAATCCAGTAACACCATACCTTTTTGGGTAAACTTTAAAGCGTTATTTACAAGATTGGTAATTATTTGATTTAGTCTGAAGGGATCACCCTTTAGAATTTTCGGGATTTCCGGATCAATAGTTACAATAAGATCCAGTCCTTTCTCTTTGGCCTTTACTAAAAACCCCTTTTGAACGTTGTCAATAAGCTGTACGAGATTAAAATCAGTGTTGTTTAAAGTGACCTTGCCAGCTTCAATTGAAGAAAAGTCAAGAATATCATTCACTAAGACAAGCAAGTTCTCTGCAGAGAAACGCACCCCTTCTAGATTAGCTTTAGTTTGTATTAAATCGTCTGGTTTGTCCTCTTGCAAAATTCCTGTAAGCCCAAGAATTACATTTAGAGGAGTGCGTATTTCATGACTCATATTGGACAAGAAAATAGATTTAGCCTTTGCAGATTTTTCTGCTATTTCCTTGGCATTTCGGAGCTCTCGCTCATATATCTTACTTTCTGTAATATCTCTAGCAAAAGCGTTAAATAAATAACCCGTACTCGTTTTAATTGGACTTATAGAAAGTTCTATATCCTGTTTTGCTCCATCGGGGAGTTTAACCGTAACTTCAAATCTATTGTCAAGAATTTCTGTTTTCTCGGTTTTCAAAAATTGATCTACAACCTTTTTTATATTGCTATATACTTGGATATTGAGTAAATCTTTAAGGGAAACATTAAGAACTTCCTCTTCATACGATATTTTAAAAAGTTGATAAGCTTGCTTATTTAATTTGCTTACCCATAGGTCTTCCGTGAAAAGAATAATGGCGTCCATAGCAGATTCCAAGATAATCGTGTTTAATTTCTCATTTTCTTTTAAGGACTCTTCTGCTTTTTTTCTGTCAACAACTTCTTTAGTAAGCTTTAAATTAATGGTTTCAAGGCTTGTTACCTGCTGTTGAAGTAGTTTATGTAATTGATGCTTACTAGGTAGGTCAATCATTTCTTGGGTAAGAATGTCTTCGGGAACCATATTTAAGGTTGCGGTAAATGCATCAAGCAAATAGTAGGTTCCAAAATATTCTTGATAAGAAGAGTGGTAAACATTTAGGATTGCACTTTCTCCTAGGCTGGCTCTTAATTTAAGAAAGATCTCTTTGGAAATATCCAGTAGTTTTTTACGCTGGACAAATGTATTCACGTTTTCATCTAAATAATCAATAGGTTGATCAAAATCAACATAAATTTCAGAAAGAAAAGGATCTTTAAAATGACCTAGAACTAGAAGCGATCTATCCAAAACAGTTCTGAGTAAGGTTCTACAAAGAATAATTTCTTGAACTTTATGAGGCAAGAATACTAACTTAAATTGTGCAAGTTGAAGAAGATTTGGAAATTGCACTCTAGTAGCGGAGCGTATACTTTCTTGTGTTATTTTTTCTAAGATGGTATTATCAAGTATTTCCTTTTCTAATTTTAGATATAACCAAGGTAGCTTTATTAATTTTTGTCTTAACGGCAATTTCTTGTATGCCGTTATATCTTTGGAAATAAGATTTTTGTTACGAGGAATGTCATAATGCTTAAGAAGGAAATCAATTAATTGATCAATACTACGCTCTGTGTCATTGCTATGTGGCGTATTCTTCTTAAATAAGAATTGTAAAAACTTGAACTTAGCAAACATGTTTTTTTACAGCTTACTCGCCTTATAAATTTGATAAAATCCTAAAATAGACAGTCCCCAAGTTGTTATTAAGGCTATGAACCATGCATATCTACCTCCAACATTTCCAAAAAGCTCATTAAAAATATCAAAACCATATATGTGATTTACTTGCATACTTATATGACCTAAGGCCATAACTAGAAAGCCCCAGGCAAGAAGTAGCATGCCTTTGCCAAAAATACCGCCTTTAAGTTTTCTAGCAGTCATAAAGCTGAAAACGACAGCAATAATAAGAAATGGAAGTTCTAAAAGACCAAAAATTTGCTCACTCCCAAAATTTGTGTTTTGTTCAGCTTGGTGTTGTATAATGTTGAGAAGAGATAGTAATGACATAATAATCTGTATGTTTAGGGTATCTCAAATATAGGGAATTTGTAATTAAGCATATTTTAAGGATTATAATTAAAAAAAAATCCCACTCAGTGAGTGGGATTTTTTAAAGAGAGATAATTAATTTTATAAGACCTTGCAGTCTTATTTTACTTTTTTAACGACTGCTTCAAAAGCTTCTGGGTGATTCATAGCGAGATCTGCAAGAACTTTTCGATTAAGTTCTATTCCATTTGCTTTTACTTTACCCATAAACTGTGAATACGACATTCCGTGCATACGAGCACCCGCATTAATACGAGTAATCCATAAGGAACGAAAGTTTCTTTTTTTCTGACGGCGGTCTCTGTATGCATATTGCATCGCTTTGTCTACCGCGTTTTTTGCTACTGTCCAAACGTTTTTACGACGTCCAAAGTAACCTTTTGCTTGCTTCATCACCTTTTTTCTTCTGGCTCTAGAAGCTACTGCGTTTACTGATCTTGGCATAATTTAATTGTTTTTTGTAGTAGGCGGGCGATTATCGCCACTTTATAGCTCACTTAAATCCCGTTAACTGAATTTTTTGTGATGTGCCCAACTCCAGGGTTTAAAAATTTGTTTTAACCGGTTAAAGCTATTACTTCAAACGAAGCATTAGTTTAACATTGTTCTCATCAGACTCATGAACTAAACCGTCATGAGTTAATGCTAGCTTACGCTTTTTAGATTTTTTAGTCAAAATATGACTCTTAAAAGCGTGCTTTCTTTTAATCTTACCAGTTCCTGTAAGCTTGAAACGCTTTTTAGCACTGGATTTTGTTTTCATTTTAGGCATCTTGTTCCTAGTTTTTAAATTATCTCACTTATTTTCTTACTAAACCCTCCAAACTAGATAGAGTGGAGGGTCTTATCTTATTTTAGTATCTACTCATAACAAAGGAGTAGGTTTTATTTCTTCTTTGGGGCGATGAACATAGTCATACGCTTTCCTTCTAATCTTGGTAGTTGTTCTACTTTACCTATTTCTTCTAGCTCTTGTGCTAGTCTAAGCAGTAAAATCTCTCCCTTATCTTTATACACAATAGAACGCCCTTTAAAGAATACGTACGCTTTGAGCTTAGCACCTTCTTTTAAGAATTTCTCTGCGTGTTTCTTTTTAAATTCATAGTCATGATCATCTGTATTAGGACCAAAACGTATTTCTTTTATGACAACTTTAGAGGCTTTTGCCTTTAAGGCTTTTTCACGCTTTTTTTGCTCATATACAAATTTTTTGTAGTCAATGATCTTACAAACAGGTGGTTCTGCATTAGGAGAAATTTCAACTAAGTCTAATTCCAGATCTTCTGCAATGGCTAAAGCTTTAGATGTGGCATACACGCCTACTTCTACATTGTCTCCAACTAGGCGAACCTCCTTGGCACGAATTTTCTGGTTGATGTTGTGCTTATCCTCCTTAATGATTCGAGCAGGACCTCTTGATCTTTTTCTACGTATTGCTATGGCTTTCTTATTTTAATGTTCCTAAATCTTTAGAAACGGGTTACTCAATTATAAACGGTTTTATAGTACTTTGGATTTCTACAGTTACTGCTTTCGCGAAAGCGTCTACAGTTAAACTTCCCATATCCTCTCCGCCATGTCTTCGTACAGAGATAGTACCATCCTTTTCTTCTTGCTCGCCTATGATTATCATAAACGGGATTTTTTGCATTTCTGCCTCGCGAATTTTCTTACCCATAGTCTCTCCTCTAAAATCTGCGAGGGCGCGAATTTCGTGATTTTCTAACAAATTTAAAACTTTTTGGGCGTAATTCTCATATTTCTCGCTAAGAGTCAATATAATAGCCTGTTGTGGCATTAACCAAAGAGGAAAATTACCCGCTGTATGTTCTAGTAAAATGGCAATAAAACGTTCCATACTGCCAAAGGGCGCGCGATGTATCATAATAGGCTTATGCAGCTCATTATCACTACCTTTGTAGGTGAGTTCAAAACGTTCGGGTAGGTTGTAATCTACTTGAATGGTGCCCAATTGCCAGCTTCTACCTAGTGCATCACGCACCATAAAGTCTAATTTTGGACCGTAAAATGCGGCTTCTCCAGTCTCTACTACATAATCGAGTCCTTTTTGTTTTGCGGCATTTAATATGGCAGCCTCTGCTTTCTCCCAATTCTCATCTGCTCCGATATATTTTTCGGGCTTGTCCGGATCTCGTAAAGAAACTTGCGCGGTAAAGTTTTCAAAACCTAAAGACCCGAAAACATAAAGCACAAGGTCAATGACTTTCATAAACTCGTCATTGAGTTGGTCGGGCGTACAAAACAAATGTGCATCATCCTGTGTAAAACCGCGTACTCGAGATAACCCATGTAGTTCTCCGCTTTGCTCATAACGATAAACAGTTCCAAATTCAGCAAAACGCTTGGGTAAGTCTCGGTAACTCCATTGCTGCGCCTTGTAAATTTCGCAATGGTGAGGGCAGTTCATAGGTTTGAGAAGAAACTCTTCTCCTTCTGCAGGAGTAGTTATGGGTTGGAAGCTATCTTCACCATACTTCGCATAATGACCCGAAGTTTCATACAACTCCTTTTGGCCAATATGCGGAGAAATAACCATCTCATATCCTGCTTTTTTCTGGGCATCCTTTAAGAAATTCTCCAGTCTTTCGCGTAAAGCGGCACCTTTAGGGAGCCACAATGGTAAACCTTGTCCCACACGTTGAGAAAAGGTGAATAATTCTAATTCTTTTCCTAATTTTCTATGATCTCTCTTTTTTGCTTCTTCCAGTAATTCTAGATATTCCTTAAGCTCTTTTTGTTTAGGGAAAGAGGTTCCATAAACTCTAGTAAGTTGTGGTTTTGTCTCGTCACCGCGCCAGTAGGCTCCAGCGACACTCATTACCTTCACTGCTTTTATAATTCCCGTGTTAGGGATATGGCCTCCTCTACATAAATCTGTAAAATCATCGTGATCACAAAAAGTAATGGTGCCGTCTTCTAGATTTTCTATAAGCTCTACTTTATACTCATTGCCCTCAATTTTGTATTTTTCTAAAGCTTCGGCTTTAGATACTGCGCGCATTTTAAAATCATGTTTTCCTCGCGCAATCTCAAGCATTTTATCCTCTATGCGTTTAAAGTCTTTGTCAGAAATTACCTGATCTCCAGTATCTACATCATAGTAAAAACCGTTCTCTATTGCAGGACCTATAGTCAATTTTACTTTGGGAAATAATGCTAATAACGCCTGAGCAAGAACATGTGACGAAGAGTGTCTAAAGGCTTCCTTCCCTTCTTTATCTCTCCAAGTAAATAAAACGATGTCGCCGTCCTGGGTAAGAGCGGTGGTGGTCTCTACAATTTCATTATTAAATTTTGCCGAAATCACATTACGTGCCAAACCTTCGCTAATGCTCATAGCAACATCCATAGGAGTTGCTCCAGATTCCATCCTGCGTATACTGCCATCGGGCAGTTTAATATCAATCATATTACTTTATTTACAGAGGCAAAGATAGTGCCTTATCCAATGGTGTACAATATGAAGTAATCACTATATCGATTATGATATTAAATATAGAATTAGTGTGGGTATATATTAAGGTAACGCTTACGCGAAAAAATAAGATGTTTCAAGTTATAAAGTGCTGGATTATAGTGGTTTTACAATTAATTTAAATTTTATTAAAAATAGTCATTGTCACTTGCATTATCTGTTATATATTTGCCCTCCGTTAGTGCGGGAAGTTCTATTAAATATTTATCGATTTTGGAGTAAGAAAAAAAAGGTAAATTATTTTTCATTTTTATTTGGTTAGGATAAAATAAGCATTGTATATTTGCA
>CAZXMY010000151.1:0-5928 GCA_964641325.1 uncultured Flavobacteriaceae bacterium
TACACCAGTCAAATTCTTCTTCATTCATTCCTTTCCAAGCATACACTGGCAATCCAGCATCTGCAATAGCTGCTGCAGCCTGGTCTTGCGTAGAAAATATATTACAAGAGCTCCATGTCACCTCTGCGCCTAAAGCTTGTAATGTTTCAATTAAAACGGCTGTTTGTATAGTCATATGTAAACAACCTGCTATGCGAGCTCCTTTAAGAGGCTGCTCATCTTTATACTCCTCACGAAGAGACATAAGTCCTGGCATTTCTGCTTCTGCAAGATTAATTTCTTTACGACCCCAAGCCGCTAAGGAGATGTCTTTTACTTTGTACGGTACGTACTGTGCTGTTTTGGTGCTCATTTTATTATCTTTGAATTATTGCAAATCGATTGCAAAATTACGTAATAACTTGCATTATACGTGCCTCTTTACAAAACTATAACAGTAAACGATACTACCCGAGTCTACATCTGGAAGATAGAAGAGGATTTTAATACGCTTTCGCGAAATATCTCCCTCACAGACCACTGCCAGAACCGAGTAGACGAAATGAAGTCAGAATTACATAAACGGGGCTTTATGAGTGTGCGCCATCTCCTTGCCGTGGCTGGATATACCGATCACGATTTATACTATAATAATAGCGGAAAACCTCATCTGCGAGATGGAAAACACATATCTATCACACATAGTTATACCTTTTCTGCCATTATTGTAAGCGATAAACCCGTAGGAATCGATATCGAAAAACAAAGAGATAAAATATTACGTATCGCCCGCAAATTCACTCCTCTAGAAGAGTATCTTACCCTTAATAATACCGAAGCACGAGTGCGTAAATTGACCATCGTTTGGGGTGCCAAAGAATCTATTTACAAACTATTTGCTCAAGAAGGGTTGAGTTTTTTAAAACATATAGATGTGCGAGATTTTAATTTTGAAGATCTAAAAACTACGGCCAAAGTATACTATAACGGAAATCAATCTGAATACACTCTTGATTTCTTAGAGTTTGAAGGGTTTACTTGTGTATATGCATTATAGTATGCAAAAGATTATAAACCGTCTTAATCTAAATTCTCCTAATATTTTTCTGCTGGATAGTATTGGGGCTTTGCTTAGTGGTTTTGGAAATACCCTTGCTCTTTTCATTTCTTTAGAAAAATTTGACCTACCTATTCCATCGCATCAGCCATTGTTATATGTTATTAGCTTTTTTATGCTTTACAGTATGATTTGCTACTTTTTAAAGGCGAAACTAAGGCCGTTTCTATGGATTATTGCGTTTCTAAATTCGGCATATCTTCTTATATTTTCATACTTGACAATATTAAATAAAGAGATAATTCCAGAAGGTATATTTTTCTACTTTTTATTAGAAGGAGTCGTTATAGGAGCAGTCATTTATTTGGAGGTATCTATTTTAAAAATGAATAGTAATAACCCTTAAAAAGGGAAATCAGTTTGATACTTTTGTGATGATGTCCATTTTAAAGTCTTTTAAAAAAAATAAACTCCTCGCTATTCTAATCGACCCAGAAAAGTTTGAGACTAATTTTGCTTTCGCGAAAGCATACTTAGACAAAATCCCTGCTACTACCACACACTTATTCGTAGGAGGAAGCACAGATCCAGATCAAAAAACACAAAAGGTCGTAAAGTTTTTAAAAAACCAGACATCGTTACCTATTCTCCTTTTTCCAGGCAGTCATCGCCAGATTACTAGCCACGCAGACGGAATCCTCTTCTTATCCCTACTTTCTGGCCGTAATCCCGATTATTTAATTGGGCAACAAGTCGTAGCAGCGCCTCTTCTTGCTAAAACCAAATTGGAAATTATTCCTACAGGCTATTTACTTTTAGATGGAGGTTCAGACACTGCGGTGGCGCGAGTAAGCGGGACAGCGCCTATACGGCAGACAGATATAGAGATTATTGTTAATACCGCTCTAGCCGGTGAATTTTTAGGCTGTGCCTGTATTTATTTAGAAGCAGGAAGCGGTGCCAAAACACCTATTCAAGAAAACGTAATTACAGCCGTGCGTAAGGCAATTTCTATCCCTCTAATTGTGGGTGGCGGCATAAAATCTAAAGCGCAAATGCAAAAAGCATTTGAAGCAGGTGCTACTATGGTGGTTATCGGCACAGCTTTTGAAGAGGATAACTGGAACAAAAATCCCTAACTCACAATACCCTATTTTTGTATTTATGAAACAGGTAGTTTTTCTCCTATTATTTTGCACTGTCCAGGTATGGTCGCAAGGCTCTGTAATTCTTGATGCTCAGACGCAAGAACCCGTGTCTTTTGCTACCATATCCTTTGGTGACGGGCGAGGTACTTTTGCAGGAGAAGACGGAAGATTTTCCTTTACTAAAAAAACATATCCAGATATAGATTCGCTTTTTATCTCTTCTATAGGCTATCAAGAAAAAGGGGTTGCTATAAATAATCTACCTCCTAAAATTCTTTTATTGCCAGAAACCAATCTCCTCTCTGAAGTAGTGGTAAGCGCACCCAAAAGAGGAAAGTATAAAACTAAAAAACTAAAACCAGATACACATCAAGATATCATTGCGTGCTGGTTACCTACCGTAGAGAGTGAGGTTGCTGTACTCTTTGAACGTATAGAGGGGAAATCTTCTAAAATAGCCATCCTACAGCTTCCTATATATGCCGAGGCTAATTATAGATCTAAAGGCAAAGGCAATGTACCTACGGTTTTTAGAATACAGTTTTACGAAAATGAGGATGGCAAACCTGGATTACCTTTCCCTCACGAGAAAATCGTTTTTTTAATAGACAGTCAAGAGGACAAAGTGTTTGAGCTAGACATCTTATCTAAACGCATTTTTATTCCAGAAAATGGTCTCTTTGCCTCTATTCAAGTCCTAGGCTATGCAGATAAAGATGGAAAACTCGCACAATCTAAAAAGTACAGAGAAATCAAAACCCGAGCGGGAGTTAAAAAAATATCTACGGCATTTAGACCCTTACTACCATTTTCCAACCAGCGTTCTAATCAAAAAACTTTTGTGCGTAGAGTATTTTTAAATAAGAGAAAATGGCAGATATTTGATGAACGTTACAACGAAAATTCGATGCTTATACAAGGGAATTATCGCAATTATGCAATGGGTGCAACACTGCACGTATACCAAGAATAATATTTATAAAATTCTCGTTTAATAAACGCTAAAGTGACATCAGAAATAGAATTACTTTGTGTATAAATTATATTTTCTCATTTTGAAGAAGTCTTTTATAAAATATAATCGCACTTTTATAGTTGTAAATGATGAAGTAAAAACCTGTTTGAGGCTAGCTTCCAACTAATTAACCATGTGCTCCATTGACTTTTCAAGATAAAGACCTGCATTTTTTAGCGTCTCGAGGCATCTCCCAAGCGCAATTTCAAGAACAAATCGCTTTGTTCCAATCTGGTGTGCGCTATGCAGATTTGCGTTCTGCCGCAACTATAGGAGATGGAATTTATAAATTATCTCTCCAGGAAGAGATTGACCTTATTGCACTTTATGACGCTCAAAAGGAAGATTTAGACATTCTAAAATTTACGCCCGCATCTGGAGCTGCCACACGAATGTTCAAATTTTTATTTGAATTTTTAGAAGAATTTGATGAAGCAAAAGATACGGTTAATGCCTATCTCAATAAGAAAAATGCCCAAGATCTCAGGCTTTTTTATGTGGGATTAGATAGTTTCCCTTTTTATGAAAAGACAAGAAATCTACTCGCTAATGAAAGTGGAGAAAAACACGTATTCGATGTAAATTACAATAGATGGCGTTTTGTAAAACTATTGTTAGATAAAGACCACCTCAATTATGGCAATACGCCTAAAGGACTATTTCCTTTTCATCGTTATGCATCGCACAATGCTTCTCCTTTTGAGGAGCATCTTTTTGAAGCCGTTCATTATGCCAGCGTAAACAATAAGGCAAGACTGCATTTTACCATTTCTGAAGAACACCAATCAAAATTTGTGACTGCTTTTGAGAAAACCCAAAAACGTATATCAGACAAAACAGGCACGCAGTTTGAAATTAGTTATTCGTACCAAAAAGCAGGGACAGATACAATTACGGTAGATTTAGAAAATAATCCTGTCAGAACAGAAGATGGTAATTTGTATTTGCGCCCTGGTGGTCACGGGTCCCTTATTGAAAACCTAAATGAGCAAAAAGCAGATATCCTATTTATAAAAAATATAGATAATGTCGTGGTACACGAGTATAAAGAAGTCGTGGGGCGTTACAAAAAGATATTAGCAGGTAAATTAGTTAGTCTTCAAAAGAGGGCTTTTGATTACTTAAACGATTTAGACAAAAATGAAGTAGATGAAAATTTTCTTTTTGAAATAGTCGCCTTTTTACAAGACATTTTTAGCTTGAAACTCACTCCTGACTTTGAAAAATTTTCTAAAAATTATCAAATTCAATATTTGCGAGAATTACTGGACCGTCCTATACGAGTATGTGGTATGGTGCGTAATGAAGGTGAACCTGGTGGAGGCCCTTTCTGGGTAAAACAGGAAAGCGGTAGAGAAAGCCTCCAAATTATAGAAAGTGTACAGATTGACCCTGCAAGCAAACAGCAACAACAAATAAAAAATGAAGCTACACACTTTAATCCTGTAGACTTGGTGTGCGGCATAAAAAATTACAAGGGAGAAAAATACGACCTCACAAAATTTGTAGATAAAAAAGCTTCTTTTATCACTCAAAAAACCCTAGCAGGTAAACCCATAAAAGCATTAGAACATCCTGGTTTATGGAATGGAGCAATGGCAAACTGGAACACCATTTTTGTAGAGGTGCCATTGATTACTTTTAATCCTGTTAAGACCGTAAATGACTTATTAAAACCTGCCCATCAGGTTAAGCGTTAATACCCTTATGTCCTATGGACCAAGAAAGCCTTCTTAAAGAACTTAAATTTAAGGCCACACGCAGTAGTGGTCCAGGAGGCCAGCACGTTAACAAAACGAGTACTCGTATAGAACTTAGTTGGTCACTAGACAAAACTCAAGTCTTCTCAGAAGAAGAAAAAATACGTCTCAAAGCCAAACTTCAACACCGCATTTCTAAAGATGGATTCTTAATATTAGCATCTCAACATAGCAGAAGCCAACTCAAAAACAAAGAAGATGTTGTTAAGCGCTTTTTAAGCCTTATAGAAATAGGGCTCCAAGAACCTAAAATAAGAAAAAAGACAGGACCTTCCCGTGCTTCCAAGATTAAAAGAATGGCAAAAAAGAAAGCACATTCTGAGAAAAAAGCCAACCGCCAAAAACCAAAATTTTAGCCGCAAAAGGAATAAAACTCTTTCATCTAGTTTTAATTCATACTCATATAATTACTTAAAAGCGATAAATACTTTCCGTATATTTGTAATTGTAAACTTTAGGAGTAGCTAGTTACTAGTTTGAGACATATCCTTAGAACCTGATTTGGTTAACACCAACGTAGGGAAAAGTTATTTTCAATACAACGTATTGATCTACTTCTGGTTTACTCTTAATATAGAATAGTATGATTACCGTAGAAGTAAACCAACAAAAACATCAAGTCTCAGAAAGCATCACTTTACAAGCTTTGGTCTCTAATTTAAATATCAAGACCAACGGGATTGCTATTGCCATTAACAATAAGGTCGTAAAAAAAACAGATTGGGACTCAAAAGGCTTACAGAACAATGATGCTATTTTAATTATCCAATCCACTCAAGGAGGTTAATCTCCTTGCTATTAATAATCTATTATAAATCGCCTATACATTCAAGAAATGAAGAAAAAAGACACCGCTCCAAAACAAAACGGAATCACACGTAATCCTTTTCCAAATTCCAAAAAAATATATGTAAAAGGAACCATCCACCCAGAGATTAAAGTGGCTATGCGCGAGATTGAATTAAGCGA
>CAZXMY010000152.1:0-5921 GCA_964641325.1 uncultured Flavobacteriaceae bacterium
TACACAAGCCATTACCAAAACGGTGTCTTATCTTGAAAATACAAAAAGAGATTTAAAAATAATAGTGGAGGCGCGTGATCTTACAGAGATAGAAGAGATATTAGAAAGCCACGAGCACGTGTATAGAATCCTTATTGATAATTTTAATTATGAAGATACCCGTAAAGCGGTAGAAATTATTGGTGATAAATGCCTAACAGAATCCTCAGGCGGTATTAATGAAAAAACAATACGAGACTATGCGCTATGCGGTGTAGACTATATCTCCAGTGGTGCTTTAACGCACTCTGTCTATAATCTTGATTTAAGTCTAAAAGCAGTATAATGAGTGCACCCAAGGAAGAAAAATTAAAACGTTTCAAACCTCTTAGGTTTGTTGCTTTGCTATTGCAAAAAGTTATTCTTCCTGGATTTGGAGGTTTGTCTTTATATGATTTACAAAAAATTTACCTCAACGGTATTGTAAAAGGTGCTTTTTCTGCTCGCGCAGGCAGTGTAGCTTTTAGCTTTATTATGGCAATTTTCCCGGCAATGCTTTTTCTTCTCAATCTTATTCCTTATGTTCCTATTGAGGGTTTTGATACTAAGTTCCTTAACTTTATTTTTGAGCTAATGCCTAGCCAGTCTGAGGCGTATTTTAAGCCAATTGTTAATGATATTTTTCACAATAGACGTGGTGGATTACTGTCATTTACAGGAATTTTAACCCTACTCTTAATGGCTAATGGTTTAAATACCGCTTTTAGCAGTTTTTCCAATTCTTTTCATATTGAGATTACGAGAGGTTTTATTAGACAATACAGTATTGCTATTGGGGTATCTATTATTTTGGCATTGTTATTGGTTAGCACTATGGTAGTAATTATCTATTTCGAATATTTGCTCGATACCTTAAGAGATAACGATATTGTGAGTACAGGAACAGACATCATATTTTTAAGAATAGGCAGCTATTTATTTTTTATAGCGATGATATACTGTATAGTCGCTACCTTATATTATTTTGGAACAAAAGACGGTAAGCAAAGTAGGTTTTTTTCTGCGGGAGCTTTAATGACTACTGTACTTATCTTGTTAACGACCTATTTGTTTGGTATTTATATAGATAACTTTTCTAATTACAACGAACTATACGGCTCGATAGGAGCACTTTTGATAATGATGTTATATATTTGGCTTAATTCCAATTTGTTATTACTTGGTTTTGAATTAAATGCCTCCTTACAAAAGTTAAAACAGATTTAAGAATTATTCAAACCCTAATTAATTAAATAAACAAACAACAAAATGAGAAAGTTAATTTTAGCAGTAATGGCTGTTTGTACTATGACTATTAGTCAAGCACAGATCGAAGTAGAAGGAGTAACAATGCCTGGAACTATGGAACTATCAGGTTCTAATTTAGTTCTAAATGGTGCTGGAATGAGAGAAAAAGTAGTTTTTGATCTCTATGTAGGTGGTCTTTATCTTGATGCTAAGAGCACTGATGCAAAGAGTATTATTAATGCAGATGAGAATATGGCTATGAAGCTGCACATCGTGTCTAAGCTTGTTTCTAGCAAGAAAATGGTAGGTGCTGTAAACGATGGTTTTGACGCTGCTATGAATGGTGACACTTCATCGCTAGCGGATAAGATAGAAACATTTAAAGGTTTCTTTTCTGATAAGATTGTAAAAGGTAACATCTTTGATATAGCCTATGTAAAAGGAAAAGGATCTGTGGTGTACAAAAATGGTAAAGAAGTAGGCGTTGTAGAAGGATTAGATTTCAAAAAGGCTCTTTTTGCGATTTGGTTAGGAGAAGATCCGGCAGATGATGATCTTAAAGAAGCAATGCTTAAAGGATAATTGATAGCTAAAGAATACTAAAATATACGCACGGCGGACATTAATGTCCGCCGTGTGTGTTTAAAAAAAATTGATGAAGCAGGCTGTCTTTTTTATAGCGTTACTCATAGTGCCACTATTTTTGTATGGGCAGGATAAAGATGTCACAGGCATATGGACTACTGTAGATGATTATACAGGAGAACATAAAGCTACTGTGGAGATTTTTAAGCGGGATGGAGCCATCTTTGGGAAAGTAATATATATTTCAAAAGAATCCAGCCGAAACAATATTTGTGACCTCTGCGAAGGAGAGGACAAGGACAAACCGGTCATAGGACTTGAATTTATAAAAAATCTCACATTTAAAAACGGAAAATATCAAGGCGGTACGATAACAGATCCTGGAAATGGTAAAGTGTATCGGTCTAAAATATGGTTAGATCCCGACAATCCAGATCGTCTCAATCTTAGAGGATACATCCTTTTCTTTTATAGGACGCAACAATGGATACGTAAGGATTAAAGCCCCAGAATAGAAACCGTTCATAAATTCAGTGGTTTTTTCTTTTTTACGCTTTCGCGAAAGCGTACTAAAACCTACATTTGAATGCGTGTTATATTTTATAGATGTCATATTACCCATACCTGTCGCAAACGATTTTACGTATCGCATTTCTAAGGACGAAGCGGCATTTATAAAGCCAGGAATGCGAGTGGCAGTCCCTTTTGGGAAGTCTAAAATTTATGCTGCTATAGTCGTACAGGTGCATTCTCAAGCTCCTACCATTTACGAGGCTAAAGATATTGATCATATACTTGATGAGACGGCTATAGTTACCTCAGAGCAATTAGAGCTATGGTCTTGGATGGCCAATTATTATATGTGTACCAAAGGCGAAGTCATGCGTGCCGCATTGCCTGCTGCATTTTTATTAGAAAGTGAGACTATCATACAGGCTAAAGACGGGGCTAATGTAGATGAAGCTACTTTAAAAGATGATGAGTTTCTCATTTATGAAGCTCTGCAACATCATTCTTTGCTTAAAGTACAAGAGGTGATGGATATCTTGGGAAAACGAACTGTTTTACCGGTAATTCAAAGACTGCTGCAAAAAGATGTTCTTTCCCTTAAAGAAGAGATTTACGAGCAGTACAAACCTAAACTCATTAAGTTTGTTCGGATACATAAATCATATCGAGATGAAGCGGCACTTAATGCCTTACTAGAAAAGCTAAAACGAGCTACTAAGCAACGTGCCCTAATACTATCTTATTTTATGCTGGAAGCAGCAAATACCAAACCTATAAGGACGCTGGATCTACAAAAACAGGCAGACGCATCGAGCACGCAATTAAAAACATTGGTAGAAAAGGGTGTTTTTGAAATGTATGAAAAACGTATAGATCGCGTTTCTTTTGCAGGAGAAACTAATAGTACTAAAACATTAAATAAACACCAGCAAGTTGCCTTATACCAGATTAATGAGTGTTTTAAGAATAGAGATGTATGTCTGCTTCACGGAGTGACTGCCTCGGGTAAGACAGAAATCTATGTGTCTTTAATAGAAAAGCTATTAGAATCGAAGCAACAAGCTTTGTATCTATTACCAGAGATTGCGCTTACGACCCAACTTATAGGAAGACTTCAAGCTT
The DNA here is from genome assembly GCA_964641325.1 of uncultured Flavobacteriaceae bacterium. Classification (GTDB taxonomy): domain Bacteria; phylum Bacteroidota; class Bacteroidia; order Flavobacteriales; family Flavobacteriaceae; genus Dokdonia. The sequence continues at coordinate 3,484 of CAZXMY010000152.1, forward strand.
ATTTTGGAGATAAAGTAGCTGTTTTTCATTCTAAATATTCCGTACATGAAAGGGTAGAGGTGTGGAACAATGTGTTATCACAATCCCATAAGGCTCAAATCGTCATAGGAGCACGCAGTGCTTTATTGTTGCCTTTTAGAGATTTAGGGCTTATTATAGTGGATGAGGAACATGAGAGCTCCTTTAAACAATTTGATCCCGCACCTAGGTATCAGGCGCGAGATGCCTCTATAGTGCTAGCTAATATATTTAAGGCAAAAGTTTTGCTAGGCTCAGCAACTCCATCACTAGAAAGCATGTATAATGTAAAGAATGATAAGTATGGATATGTCACATTAAATAAGCGCCATGGAGATATATTAATGCCAGAAATCAACCTTGTAGATATTAAAGAAAAACAGCGCAAAAGAGAGATGACTGGGCATTTTAGCGATACTCTATTGCGCGCTATTACAGATGCACTTGCTCAAGGAGAACAGGTAATTCTCTTTCAAAACAGACGCGGATTTTCACCTATTCTAGAATGCACCACTTGTGGGCATGCGCCGCAGTGTCCCAATTGTGATGTAAGTCTTACCTATCATAAATATAGAAACCAGTTGCGATGCCACTATTGCAGTTATCATATGGCGATGCAACTTAAATGTATGGCTTGTGGCAGTGCAGAATTAACCACAAAAGGTTTTGGTACAGAACAAATAGAAGCAGAGCTCAATGAGCTCTATCCTGATCATAAAATAGCTCGGATGGATTCTGATACTACACGTGGTAAACATAGTTTTCAAAGAATTATCAGTGCTTTTGAGCAAGAGCAAATAGATATCTTAGTGGGTACTCAAATGCTTACCAAAGGCCTTGATTTTAGAAATGTCACACTCGTAGGCATTCTCAATGCGGATAGCATGCTTAATTTTCCTGATTTTAGAGCGCACGAGAGGAGTTATCAGTTAATAGCACAAGTATCAGGTAGGGCAGGACGTACAGAAAAACAAGGTAAGGTATTGATTCAAACCTATAATCCGTATCACCAGATTTTACAGCAGGTATCTGCAAATAAGTATGATCAGATGTGTGAAGAACAGCTAGAAGATCGTCGTAACTTTAGGTATTCTCCGTATTACAGATTGATACGCATAACTTTAAGACATCGTGACTATCAAAAAATAGAGGAATCGAGTATTTGGTTAGCTCAAGGGCTTAAGCAAGCATTAGTAGATGGCAGTGTTTTAGGACCGGAGACTCCTGCGATTGCCAGAATACGTAATCAATACCGTAGGAATATTTTAATCAAAATTTCGCGTAGACAGTCCTTAGCTCAGGTAAAAGAATATATTTCTAGAGTGCAAACAAGCTTTAAGGCAATCCCTCAATATAGAGGTGTACGGGTAATTATAGATGTAGATTGTTATTAATAAAAAAACCGCCAGTTGTTTAAGCTGGCGGTTAGTTTTATCGTATCACGCAGGTATCTATGCGCTAAGTGCTTCTATAAGTTCGGTTTTTTTATGACGACTTAATGGGATTCTTTCTCCATCTATCTCAATATTACGACTGTTGTACTTATCGACCTTGTCTATATTAATGATATACGATTTGTGAATTCTCATAAAACGTTCTGGTGGTAATTGTGCGACAAACGATTTCATAGTTGCCAGAACTACAATAGGGTCGTGCACCGTTACTAGTTTTACATAATCTCCAAGGGCCGTAATGTACTTAAGTTCATTAAGCATTACTTTTTTCTTTTTGAGATTACTTTTTACAAAGATGTATTCGTCATCATCTACAGAACCTTCTGTTTTTAATTTGTGTAAACTAATAGCTTTATATACCGCATTGGTAAATCTATCTTTAGTAATAGGTTTACGCAAATAATCCAAAGCATTGTAGTTAAACGCTTTATAAGCATATTTAGTTTTTCCAGTTACAAAAATAACTTGTGGCTTATGAATCAAATCATCTAATAAATCAAATCCAGAGAGTATAGGCATTTCTATATCTAAAAAGATAAGGTCTACCTTAGTCTCCAGTAAGCCGTTTTTAGTTTCTATAGCATTGTTGTATTCTGCTACTAATTTAAGATTGGGATGGTCATTAATCATTTTAACGATTGCGAGTCTTTGAAGGCTCGAATCATCCACTACAGCACATTCAAGTATTATACTTTCCACTTTCTTATCGTGTTTGTATTAATAATATCTAATAGGTTAAGACTGTAAAGCTACTTAATAAATAAGGAATTACCAATTAAAAAATGATTTTCAACGGTATTTTTTGTTTTTTGTCGGCTTTTTAGCGTTTTTTCGTACAAACTAACTTAACGCATTGGGTGTTTAACACGATAAAATACACACATCTGTAAGAATTTTAAAATTAATAGGCATTTCTTTGATTAAGCCATAGATAATAATTACTTTTGCACTCATTTTTTAATTAAA
>CAZXMY010000153.1:0-5817 GCA_964641325.1 uncultured Flavobacteriaceae bacterium
TCCTAATGGTAAATTAGTAACCATTTTAGATCATACAGATAGTGACACCTATTTGATTGATAATATAGGTTCAAAACTTATCCTTGGGACAAATCTTAATGCTCCTAACCAGCGTGTGGTGAGTGTAGATATAAGTGATCCACGTCCAGAAAACTGGGTAGATATCATCCCAGAAACAAAAAATGTACTTAACGCAGGAACAGGTGGTGGTTATATTTTTGCCAATTATATGGTAGATGCGGTTTCTAAAGTAATGCAGTACGATTATGATGGAAATCTAGTGAGAGAAATAGAACTACCAGGTGTAGGCAGTGCTGGCGGTTTTGGTGCTAAAAAAGAGGATACAGAACTGTATTACAGTTTTAGCAATTACAACACTCCAGGAAATACGTATACCTACGATATAAAAAGCGGTGCTTCTCAATTATTTAGAAAACCAGATATAGACTTTAATCCAGATAATTTTGAAAGCAAGCAGGTGTTTTATACCTCTAAAGACGGTACAAAAGTTCCTATGATCATCACCCATAAAAAAGGTCTTAAACGCAATGGAAAAAATCCTACGATGTTATATGGTTATGGTGGATTTAATGTAAGTCTCACACCACGTTTTAGTATCGCAAATGCGGTCTGGATGGAGCAAGGTGGCGTGTACGCTGTACCCAACCTTCGCGGTGGTGGAGAATATGGCAAGGCATGGCACGATGCAGGAACACAGCTTAAAAAACAAAACGTTTTTGACGATTTTATCGCTGCCGCAGAGTATCTCATTTCAGAAAAGTACACCTCCAGCGATTTTCTCGCTATACGTGGTGGATCTAACGGAGGCCTGCTTGTAGGGGCTACGATGACACAGCGTCCCGATCTAATGAAAGTGGCTTTGCCTGCTGTAGGTGTTATGGATATGTTGCGCTACCATACTTTTACAGCTGGCGCAGGATGGGCTTACGACTATGGTACTGCAGAAGACAGTAAAGAAATGTTTGAGTATCTTAAAGGTTATTCTCCGGTACATAATGTAAAAGAAGGTGTTTCTTATCCTGCAACTCTAGTCACTACAGGAGATCACGATGATCGTGTGGTGCCAGCACACTCATTTAAGTTTGCAGCAGAGTTACAAGAAAAACAAGCTGGTAACGCTCCAACCCTTATCCGTATCGAAACAGATGCAGGTCACGGTGCAGGAACTCCTGTAAGCAAAACCATTGAGCAGTTTGCAGATATCTATGGGTTTACTCTCTATAATATGGGCTATGAAGCATTGCCTGGGAAGGTTAAGGGTTAACAACACCTAATAGTAAGGTTTAATGCTGTGAAATTTATATTATAAAGTTCAAAAAAAGATGAACTATACAATTACTCCTTATAAAGAGAAGTATCTCAATGAACTGAAATTATTAGCAGACAAGAACAAGGATGTTTTAAAGCCCAATACTAAAATGCTCTATTTTGTTGTGGCCAGACTTTTTTCTAAAGTATCCTTCGTCGCAATTCTAAACAGTCAAGTAGTTGGTTTTGTTGTATCATTCAAAAATGCAAATCGCATTTGGTTGCATCAGCTAGCTGTTGACAAAAATCACAGAGGGAAAGGAATTGCTAAAGCGCTACTATGGGAACTTGAAGCGGCAGCTGCAAACTGTACTATTGAGTTCTCAGTAAAAAAAGACAACTATGCGGCTATTAGCCTTTATGAGAATTTAGGCTATCAAAGAACTTCCTTTCATTCTGAAATAGAGCAGATTATCTACCATAAAACAATAAGTGGCTAGTAATTAGGGCTATTGGATGCTTTATATAGAGAATTCTTCACTTTAAGTTAGATACTCTCTTCAGCTCTCAAACCAACTCAAACAACTTCCCTGGCAAGGCTCTTACTGCGCCTTTCATCTCCATCTGGAGTAAGAGGGATGCTATTTTAAAAGTAGGTAATTTACAGTGTAAAGCGATTATATCCAGTTGCTCTTTGCCGTTTTCTTTTAAGAAACGCCATACTATTTTCTCATCTTCTGTAAGCTCCACAAAAAGTTGTTTTTGTACCACTTTAGGCGTTTCTTCTTCGAGTTTCCAGTTTAAGATATAGGCTACATCTGCGGCGCTGGTGCAGAGATGGGCTTTATTTTGTTTGATAAGGTTATTGCATCCTAAACTTAATTTATCATCTGCTCTACCCGGTACGGCAAAGACATCTCTATTATAGCCTACAGCGAAATCTGCCGTAACGAGTGAACCTCCTTTTTCGGCACTTTCAATAACGATAGTCGCTTCACTTAAACCAGCGATTATACGATTACGTTGTAAGAAATTTGTATGCACAAAAGAATCACTACTCCAAAAATCTGTAAAGAATCCACCGTTTTTTTCCATAGCAGGTATATACTTACTATGGGTCTTAGGATACACTTGATTCAAACCGTGCGCAAAAACACCTATGGTTTGTATACCCGCATCTATACACGCTTTGTGCGTGGTTATATCTACACCATAGGCAAATCCAGAAACAATAATGGGATTAAAAGGAGCAATCTCTTCGATAAACTTTTCTATAAAAGCTTTGCCATAGGTAGTCACTTTTCGAGTGCCTACCACACTTATAATTCTTCTGTTGTCAAGATTGATATTCCCTCTTGCAAAAAGAACGACAGGACTATCGATGCAATGCTTTAATCGTTCGGGATATGCTGCATCTGTATAGGTCATAACGCCTATATTGTTGGATTGTATGTACTCGAGTTCAGCTTTCGCGAAAGCGTTATGCTCCTCATTCCAGAAATCCTGCAATTTATGTTCTCCTATACCATCTATGGCTAACAACCTCGACTTTTTTTGTGCTAAAACTTCTTGTCCACTACCGAAAATTTGAATGAGCTTCTTGATGCTACCGTCACCCAAAAAAGGGATGCGTTGCAGGGTAAGGAGCGCTAGAAGATCGTTTTCCGGAGTCAAAGTAATTGATTTTCAGTAGCAAGAAACGACTTTTCTTAATGTTAATAAAATGTAGGGCAGATGTTTTGGCACAAGCAAAAATATTTTACCTTTAAACTATGCATGTAGAGCAGTATATAAGCGATTTATTATACAGATATGATTGTGTCATTCTCCCAGAATTTGGGGCGTTTTTGACGCAATATCAATCTGCGCAAGTACATGAAACGACTCATGCATTTTATCCGCCTAAAAAGAAGCTCTCATTTAACAGTCAGCTCGTGGATAATGATGGTCTCCTTGCCAATTATATTTCCAAATCTGAGAAGATTTCTCACGAAGAGGCTAATGCTAAAATTGCTTCCTATGTACGCAGGTTGTGGGATGGATTGCATCAAGGAGAAGCGCAAGAACTTAAAAATGTAGGTGATTTTCACTTAAATGAAGAGCATCATTTACAGTTTGAGCCATCATATCATCTTAACTACCTTACGAGCTCTTTTGGTCTTGCATCTTTTACAAATCCTGCAGTTTCCAGAGAAGTTTACAAAGAGCAAGTTATAGCTCTTGAGCAAAAAGCACCTATTGCCTTTACTCCAGAACGTCGTTCTAAGGGTTGGCTTAAATATGCTGCTATTGCGCTTATAGGTTTAAGTCTCGCCGGCACGGGTGGATTTAAATACCTAAAGAATGTGGAGGCACACAATATCGCCTCACAAGAAAAAGCTAAAGAATTATTGGATAGTAAAATTCAGGAAGCCACTTTTGTTATAGACAACCCTTTACCTGCAATTACCTTAGACTTTATCAAACCTCAAGGCAAATATCACGTCGTTGCTGGGGCTTTTAGAATGCCCGAAAATGCGCAAAAACGTGTAAACCAACTGCGTGACAAAGGTTATAAAGCCAGACAGATAGGTGCTAATAAATATGGACTTCACCAAGTAGTATATAACAGCTATACAGACAGCCAAGAAGCCTTGAAAGAACTACGCACCATTCGGAAAAAAGATAATAAGGAAGCTTGGTTACTGGTTAAAGCTCTAGATTAATTTCCTTTACTATAATGGCAGTTCAATCTATAATTCCATCATTTCTCTCGCACCGTTTTTCCCACTTTTGATTGATTCTTTCAAAAAACCAAAGAACATATCCAGTTCTATGAGAACTGATTAAAATTACTGCTTCATTTTTATTGTAAGAAATTATTGGATATGACACTTCTAAAAATCCATTTTCCTTATGTAATAATTGCCTCTTTACACTATTCTTTACCTTTTGCGAAATTCCAGTAGTGTCATTTTCATAAAACTCAAGAATCTTTTTATTTTCCAGATTGCTTATTTCATTTTTGTATGCAACATAATCTCCTTTAATTTTTTTAAAATCTATATTCTCACCGATGTGATTAAGTTGTTCTTCATAATAGCCTAAATGTTCCTCCACTTCAAACCTAGGTATTACAAAGTTTTCGCAATTATTGAGCCCTCTTCTATATAATGATAGGTCTTTAAGCATTTGCATATCAGAATAAGTGCTTAAAGTAGGCACTAACCTACTAAAAATGGGATTAATGCGAGTATCAATAGATTTCTTTTCCTTAATTAGTACTTCTGAACTATAAATATTTAGGGCTTCATTTATTATTTCGAAATGCGCATTAGACTCTACTGGAGAACTGCAGCAAATAAAAAGTAAACTAATTATTGCTGCCATTTTTCGCATAATAGAAGTGGTTCTTCTTATTATCATTTATTCTGTGAATTGTTCAAATATATTCTTAATTTTAATTAAACCAGAATTATTCAGCACCCGTTGTCGAATACCTAATCTCGGTACATTTTCGCGAACGCGAAAACACTCGATTGCCTATTACATTTTGCTTGGGTTTTCAATTCAATTTCAATTTTCACTTCAAGTTCTCTATCGTACCTTTGCATTTAAAATATACCCTATGGAATCTCGTACGCCCAGCGAATCAAAAACAATCCTTACCGATCTCGTTTTACCTAGTGAAACTAATCCCTTAAATAATCTTTTTGGAGGTGAGCTCTTGGCTCGTATGGATAGAGCAGCGAGTATCGCGGCGAGAAGGCATTCTAGACGTATCGTGGTTACTGCTTCTGTAAATCATGTAGCGTTTAACAAAATGATACCTTTAGGAAGTGTGGTTACTGTAGAGGCCAATATATCTCGTGCTTTTAATACCTCCATGGAGATTTTTATAGATGTATGGATAGAAGATAGAGAAAGTGGTATTTGTAGTAAAGCCAATGAGGCTATTTATACTTTTGTGGCCGTGAATGAGCAAGGTCAGCCTGTTCCTGTTCCTCCTGTCGTTCCCGAAAGTGAACAAGAAAAAAAGCGTTATGATGCCGCTTTACGTCGCAAACAATTAAGCCTAGTGCTTGCCGGCAAAATGTCACCTAGTGATGCTACAGAGCTCAAAGCGTTGTTTATGGGTGAGTAATTCTTTCTTTACTCCCTTGCTAATAACTCAACTTCCTTTGTAAGGAATAATTCAATGAGCAGCTTCCTAGATTAGTTTGCTTTAGCGAAACTGATTGAAAACTAGTTTAGCCTTTAGATACCCATACAGAAGGGTCAAGCTTGGTTTGATTTTTCTGTACTCTAAATTTCATAACAGATTTTCCGCTAAAAGCATTCTTGCCTACCTCTCCTATCTGCTGTTTTGCATCTACCTTATCGCCTTCTTGTACCTTAAGATTTTTAATATTAGAGTATACCGTAATGTAATCGCCATGACGAATACTTACGACAAGTCCTGCACCTTTAAGTTTCAAAATGCGCAATACCTCACCTTTAAAAACGGCTCTTACCGGTGCGTCTAGTGAAGTCTCAATATCTATTCCACTATTTTTTACACTTATATTG
>CAZXMY010000154.1:0-5793 GCA_964641325.1 uncultured Flavobacteriaceae bacterium
CTATGATAGAGTCCATTTGTGTATAGACTGCTTTGCGTTTTTCTATATTGGTCATTGAGAGACTATGCTCATATAAGCTATCATAAAGCGTATTTTTAAAGTGCGTATAATTGGGGCCATTAGGAGTAAAATTCTTGCTGTAAAACAGGCTTAGGTAATTTTCGGCATCGGGATAATCTGCTATCCAACTGGCTCTAAACGTGTCTAACTCGCCACTGCTTTTCATCTGTCGCAATGTAGATGGAGGCATCACATCTATGCTCACTTGAAGTCCTGCTTTTTCTAGTTCGCGTTGTATATATTCACAAATATCCAGATACTGGCTGTTAGTGCCTATAGAAATCTCAGGATTGGTATCTCCTGTTTCCTGTATGTATTGTTGTATAAGCTTTCGCGAAAGCCTAGGATCATAGGTATACCCTTCTAAATAATCAAATCCTGGCAAGCCCATAGGTATAAAACCGTGTGTGGCGGGTTCGCCTATACCGTTGCGCAAGTAGGTAATCATCTTATTTCGGTCAAAGCCAAAATTAATCGCCTTGCGCAATAATTCTGATTGCACCTCTTGATTATTTCCGCCCAGAAAGAAGCCTATGTACTCCGTATTTAACCAAGGACTAATAGACATATTTACATGGTCTTGATATTTTTCGCGCAAGCGCCCAGAAGGTGTAAGCAGCTCATCTTTATAGGATGGATCAAGGCTATTTAAAAAATCAATATTGCCTTGGGCAAATTGCAAAAATTCACTTTGCTTGTCAGGTAAAAAAGTAATGGCGACGGCCTCCAAATAGGGAAGTTGATTGCCTTGCTCATCATACTCATAATACAACTCGTTGCGTCGCAATACCAGCTTAACACCTTCATCCCATCTTTTAAATTTAAAAGGGCCTGTTCCAATAGGATGAGACCTAAAATCACTACCGTAAAAATCTACAATCTCTCTAGGCACGACAGAGCAATACCGCATACTCAGTAAGCCTAGAAACGCAGGAAAAGGTTGTTTTAGTTGTATAGTGAAAGTCGTGTCATTAACGGCTTTGTAGTGGGATACATTGCTCAAAACCCAACTCCCAGGTGATGCGACATTTGCATCTGTGAGTCTATTAAAGCTATACTCAAAATCCTGTGCAACAACTGTGCGCGTGCTATCTGCTGTTTTAAATTGAACGTGTTTATGAAACCTCACATCATTCCTTAAAGTGAAGCTATACGTAAGGGCATCTTCGGATATTGTCCATCGCTTTGCTATATCGGGCATAACATTAAGACTATCATCAAGCTGTACTAGCCCATTAAAAAGCTGATTAGTAGGCCATATTATAGGAGGATTACGAGCATAAGCCGGATCTAAAGTTGAGATTTGATACTGCTCATTATATCTAAAGACAAGGTGGTCTTGGGAGTTATTATAATTAGAATTGCAGGAGATGGAAAGAATAAGCAGCCATAACAAAATAAATATGTTCTCGGCTTTTTGGAAGCTGGAAGTTGGAAGTTGGAAGTTGCTTATCTGTAACACTTACTTATTTTAATTTTGATCTAAATGCAATCATCATATTCATTAGGTCGTAACAGTTAGAATAAAGTTTCTCAAAAACAAGGTCATCTATATAGTTTCTTCTTATAGCTTTATGGAGGCAAGTTACTACTTCTGCCAGTGAGCGTATTGAATATCCCAAGAATTTTCTGTACTCTGCATTGGACTGTAATATAGAACCTTCGGAAATATTAAGCGCTATAGAATCGGCTGCACGTCGTATTTGAGATGAGAGATTGTAAATTTCTTTTTTTGGGAAGCTTGAAGCAAGAAGATTTACTTCTTCTCCTAACTCCATGGCGCCTTGCCAAATGCGTAACTTTTCAAATTTAAAAGCCATCTGATTATTTATATAATTCTAATATATGAAACTTCGAGCGAATTCAATTTTAGTCTTCCCACTTCTAGCTTCCAGCTTCCCACACCCAAAAAAACCGTAATTTTGCGTCTCAATTAAAAAGCATTAGTGAAAACCAATAAGAAAGTAGCCTTCCACACACTAGGTTGTAAGTTAAATTTCTCCGAGACTTCAACCATTGCCCGTGATTTTCAAAGCGAAGGATTTGCTCGTGTAGACTTTTCAGAAAATGCAGATATCTATGTCATAAATACCTGTAGTGTTACAGAGAATGCAGACAAGCGTTTTAAGACTATTGTCAAGCAAGCTCAAAAAATAAATCCAGAAGCTTTTGTGGCAGCAGTAGGCTGTTACGCTCAGCTCAAGCCAGAAGAGCTGGCTGCTGTAGATGGCGTGGATCTGGTTCTAGGAGCGACGGAAAAATTTAAGATTACGGGGTATATCAATGACTTGCTATCTCGACCTGAACGAAGTAAAGGAATGGGAGAAGTACATTCTTGTGAAATAGAAGATGCAGATTTTTACGTGGGATCTTATGCTATTGGAGATCGTACACGTGCTTTTTTAAAGGTACAGGATGGCTGTGATTATAAATGTACCTATTGTACGATTCCCTTAGCTAGAGGAATTTCACGTAGTGATACTATGGAGAATGTAATCAAAAATGCTGCGGAGATTGCTTCTCAAAATATTAAGGAAATTGTTCTTACGGGAGTGAATATAGGAGATTATGGCAAAGGAGAGTTTGGGAATAAAAAACACGAACATACTTTTTTAGATCTCGTTAGCCAGTTAGATAAAGTAGATGGTATAGAACGACTACGTATCTCGTCTATAGAGCCTAATTTGCTCAAGAATGAGACCATAGCATTGGTGTCAAAATCCAGAGCCTTTGTGCCTCATTTTCATATCCCTTTGCAAAGTGGTAGCAACAAGATCTTAGGATTGATGAAGCGGAGGTATAGACGTGAACTTTACATAGATCGAGTTGCAAAAATTAAGGAGATGATGCCCCACGCTTGCATAGGAGTAGATGTTATAGTGGGCTTTCCAGGAGAAACAGAAGAAGATTTCTTGGAGACCTATAACTTCTTAAATGAGCTAGATATCTCATATTTGCACGTTTTTACGTATTCAGAACGAGACAATACAGAAGCCGCAGTGATGGAGGGCGTAGTGGATAAAAAAGTGCGTAGTAAGCGAAGCAAAATGTTACGTGGCCTTTCGGCGAAAAAAAGAAGAGCTTTTTACGAATCACAGCTGGGAAGCACAAGAACCGTTCTCTTTGAGGGCGAAAACAAACAAGGCTACATTCATGGTTTTACCGAAAACTATGTCAAAGTAAAATCCCCTTGGAATCCCGCACTCGTAAATACATTACATACCGTTACCCTTACCGAAATAGATGACGACGGAATGGTGCGCTTTGATTTTGTAAGTGACGCCGTTAAAATATAATGAAGAGATTTTCTGGAAGTAAATCTTTTCTAGACTTAGAAAGATAATCTATAATGCTTTAGCCACTTCTTCATTTACCCATTCTAGAAAGCGTTCATCTTCTGGAGAAAATGGATCAGCCGAGTGAGAGTCAATATCTATCTGACCAATATTTTTACCGTCTTTAAATAATGGCACTACGATTTCACTTTTGATATCTAGGCCACAAGAGATGTAATTGTCTTGTTCGCTTACATCAGGCACTACAAAATTTTCATTAGAAACGGCGACCTGTCCACAAATTCCTTTTCCAAAAGGTATTGTTGTATGTTCTGTAGGTGTGCCCGCAAAGGCTTTAAGATGCAATGTCTGCGCCTCTGGATTTGCAAAATAAAACCCAACCCAATCATAGTATGAAATACCAGCTTTAAGAACTTTACAAATTTCAGTAAGAGTCTCAAAAATGTCTTTAGAAGGATATTCTAGTAGTTGGGATACTTTATTTTTTAAATCTGGATACGTCATTATTTCTTGTATTTTAGAGCCTAAACTTTACAAGTGCTTCAATTATTACGCAAATATAAGTCGGTAATACGTTTTATCCTTATCTTTTTGGGCAGTTATCTGGCACTTTTTTTTGTCTATCAGATGTATCTCAAATATGCGTCTAGTAAGATTTATTATCCAGATGTAGCGACACATCTTGTCGCTTTACAAAGTGAATCTGTGATTCATACTATGGGGTATGATGTATCTATAGAACCTAACAAACATGAACCCGCGATGAATATTGTTCAATCAGGTCTAGTTCTTGCCAGAGTTGTAGAGGGTTGCAATGCGATAAGTATTATGCTTCTCTTTGTGGCTTTCGTTTTGGCATTTTTTGACGGTAAGAAAAAGACTTTCCTTTTCATTTTAGGAGGTCTCACTCTCATTTATGGGATGAATGTTTTGCGCATTGCTCTGCTTACAGCAGGGATTATTAAATATCCAAAATATACAGAGCTCCTGCACGGCACTATCTTCCCCGCAGTTATTTATGGTACTGTTTTCCTGCTTTGGATGGGGTGGATAAACGCCTATAAAAAAGGGGAGAGATGAGTAAATCTGTTCGTATTGGAATAGGGATTTTATGCTTTTTGGGATTTGTGTTGGTACGCTTTCGCGAAAGCGAACTCTTCTACGACCCTTTTATTTCTTTTTTTAAAGGATATTACCAGCAAGCACCTTTGCCTGAGTTAAACTTGAGAAAACTTATTTTTAATATAGGATTGCGTTACGGGATACATCTTATGGTATCGCTTCTATTATTATGGGTGGTTTTTTTAGAAAAGGGAATCATTAAGTTTGCCTTGTTCCTATATGTTGTGGCTTTTGTGTTGCTGTTAGGAGCATTTGTATATTTATTAAGCTCATTTCAAATAGGAGAAACAGCTGGCTTATTTTATACCCGAAGGTTTCTAATTCAACCCTTATTAATCTGTATATTACTACCTGCTTTTTTCTACTATCGTAAGGTCAATTCTTAAGCGTGAAGTATATTTGTATCCTAATTTTGTAACGTATGAAATCTATATATTTTGTTATTCTGATTGTCCTCTTAGCCAGTTGTAAAGGTAATACAGAAGCACCTGTGGCGACAGCGCCAAGTCATAAACAATCTGTCAAGGCAGATTCAAGCTCTAAAGATTTGAACCAGACAAGTTCCAAAAGTGAGGTTCTTTTTGAAAATGAAAATTTCACAAAAATCTACAAGGCTTATCTTGATGTTAAAGCTTCTCTGGTCAATACTAACGAAGAAGCCAGTGCTACTGCAGCCCATACTTTATTTATGCTTTTAAAAGATATTAAAAGCTATAAGGAGATTTATGATGCAGCCCTTCCATTTACAGAAGCGACTAGTGTAAAAGAAAGAAGAAAAATATTTGAAGGAATTTCCAATGTAATGGAATCGCAAATAGAACAGGAGACGATTATCTCTGGGACTATTTATAAACAATACTGTCCTATGGCTTTTAACGGGAAAGGTGCTTATTGGTTATCAGACTCAAAGGAAGTGCGCAACCCATATTTTGGAGATCAGATGCTCAAATGTGGTGTTGTAGATCGTACTATTGATTAATCCCTAATAAATATCCTTATGAAAATCACATCTATTTTAATTCTCGGTTTCTCATTTTTATTGACCACATGTGGCGGACAAAAACTCAAATTAGAAGATCAGGATGTCCTTAGCTTTAAAAAGGCAACCTATGATAAATGGTCGGCAGGCATACAAGGCGGCGGAGCAGGTTATGCAATAGCCTTAACTTTAGATGAGAATCAGCATGATGTAGTTTTGAAAAAAATAGTTTTTAAAAAATGGGTAGCTCCTTTAAATCCAGGTGATGATAATACGTACTATGCGAGTATAAATGATGGTACTAATAATAGTTCAGGTTCTAGTATTGTTATAGGT
>CAZXMY010000155.1:0-5768 GCA_964641325.1 uncultured Flavobacteriaceae bacterium
CCCCCATCTATAGGAGAGTATATTTTCTTAAAAGGTTGATTGTTTACCAGCAATCTATTAATATTCTTGAAATTAAAAGTGAAAATAGAATCTGTACCTTGGATCTTAGATTCAAAAGAATTTCTCTTTGCGTTAAAGTTTATGTTACCTAATTTAAAATTTTGCTTATCTGTTTCTATAACGACATTATTTCTCCAAGAATCAAATAGATAAACTGTTCCTTCAATATTTCTAGGCGGATTATACACCACACCTGTACCTCCTCTATAACCTGTCCCTTGACTTGCTATAGATACAACCGTAGTGTTATTTGGATTTACAGCCTGATCCGTTTGTGCATAAGAAACAAAGGTCACAGACAGTACTAGTATGGTTAATAAAAACAATTTTTTCATAATAATATATTTATTCATTTGTGTTTTGAAAAGCAAAGACTTTGCCAAACAATTAATAATACCCCAAAAATAGAAAAAGGGAGCTACCTAACAGTAACTCCCGATATTATTTAACCTTTCTGTAACACAATCCCCGTCCTATTCTTCCTCAGAAGATGCGACTGGAGGTACTACAGAATCCGATTTTTTAGTTCTTCCTCTACGTGTAGATTTCTTCTTTGAAGGTTTCCCCGCATTATAAATTTCATTGTAATCCACTAGTTCGATCATGGCCATATCTGCATTATCTCCTAATCGGTTACCTAACTTTATTATGCGTGTATATCCACCTGGACGATCGCCTACTTTAACAGCTACGTCTCTAAACAATTCTGTAACGGCTTCTTTCTGACGTAGCCTACTAAAAACGATACGTCTATTATGTGTCGTATCTTCTTTAGACTTGGTTACTAAAGGCTCCACAAATTGCCTTAAAGCCTTTGCCTTGGCAACCGTTGTATGTATTCTTTTGTGCTCAATTAGAGAACAGGCCATATTAGCAAGCATTGCCTTTCTATGTGCTGTTTTTCTCCCTAAGTGATTAACTTTTTTTCCGTGTCTCATTATACTTTTCTTTATTCGCTTTCGCGAAAGCGTAATTCTATACTTTTAGTCCTTGTCTAGTTTGTATTTTGACAAATCCATACCAAAATTCAATCCTTTTACATTTACAAGTTCTTCTAACTCTGTTAATGACTTCTTACCAAAGTTTCTAAACTTCATAAGATCATTTTTGTTATAAGAAACTAAATCTCCTAACGTTTCTACCTCTGCTGCTTTTAAACAGTTCAAGGCACGTACAGAAAGATCCATATCGATTAAACGTGTCTTTAATAGCTGACGCATATGTAAAGACTCTTCATCATAAGTCTCTGTTTGTGCTATTTCATCTGCCTCCAATGTGATACGCTCATCTGAGAATAACATGAAGTGATGAATAAGCGTTTTAGCTGCTTCTGTAAGTGCTTCTTTAGGATGTATAGAACCGTCTGTGATGATTTCAAAGACTAATTTTTCATAATCTGTCTTTTGCTCAACTCTGTAATTTTCTATACTATACTTTACGTTTCTAATAGGCGTATATATAGAATCTGTAAAGATAGTTCCTAATGGTGCATTGGACTTTTTATTTTCTTCTGCAGGAACATACCCTCTACCCTTCTCTATAGTAATCTCAAAATTAAGATTTACCTTTTTATCCATATTGGCAATTACCAAATCTGGATTAAGCACTTGAAATCCAGAAATAAATTTCTGAAAATCTCCTGCTGTTAACTGATCCATCCCTCCTAAAGAGATCGTTACAGTTTCATTATCTATTTCTTCTATCTGTCTCTTAAAACGAACTTGTTTTAGGTTTAAGATAATCTCTGTTACATCTTCTACTACACCTGCTATGGTAGAGAATTCGTGATCCACTCCCTCTATACGAACAGAAGTAATCGCAAATCCTTCTAATGACGATAACAACACTCGTCTAAGTGCGTTACCCACTGTTAAACCATATCCCGGCTCTAAAGGTCTAAATTCAAACTTGCCTTCAAAATCAGTAGAGTCAATCATTATGACTTTATCCGGCTTCTGGAAATTTAATATTGCCATATCTTGTTTTCTAGTGTTCGTTAATATTACTTCGAGTACAATTCTACAATGAACTGAACATTTATGTTCTCAGGTATCTGTACACGTTGTGGCACAGTTACAAAAGTTCCTTCTTTCTTATCATTATTCCAGGTAATCCACTCATAGACGTGTCTTGCATTAGCAAGAGAGTTTTCTACTACTTCTAATGACTTAGACTTCTCTCTAACGGCAACTACATCTCCTGGCTTCACTCTATATGATGGGATATTTACGATACCACCGTTTACAGTAATATGTCTGTGAGATACTAATTGACGTCCTCCACTTCGTGTAGGCGCAATTCCCATTCTGTAAACTACATTATCAAGACGTTGCTCACATAACTGTAACAATACCTCTCCCGTAATTCCTGGAGCACGGTTTGCTTTGTCATATAAGTTTCTAAATTGTCTTTCTAAAATACCGTAAGTGTATTTTGCTTTTTGCTTTTCTGCTAGTTGTACAGCATACTCAGACTTTTTACCTCTTCTTCTGTTGTTTCCGTGTTGCCCAGGAGGGTAATTTCTTTTCTCGAATGATTTGTCTTCTCCAAAAATCGCCTCGCTAAACTTACGAGCAATTTTAGTTTTAGGACCGGTATATCTTGCCATTTCTTAAAGTGTTTGTGAGGGGGTTAGAAATTAAGGTCAATCCTTTGCAAACCATATTCCCTCAAGATATTATTATTTATAATTAATTAAACTCTACGTCTCTTAGGAGGACGACAACCATTATGTGGCATTGGAGTAACGTCTATTATTTCCGTTACTTCAATCCCGTTATTATGTAAGGTACGGATAGCAGACTCACGCCCATTACCTGGTCCTTTTACATAAACTTTTACTTTACGCAATCCTGCTTCGTGTGCTACCTTTGCACAATCTTCTGCTGCCGTTTGAGCTGCATAAGGAGTGTTCTTTTTAGAACCTCTAAAACCCATTTTTCCAGCAGATGACCAAGAGATTACATCTCCTTTTTTATTAGTAAGTGATACTATGATATTGTTAAAGGAAGCTGTGATATGCGCTTCTCCATTAGACTCAATAACAACCTTACGTTTTTTTGAACTTTGCTTTGCCATTCTAAAACTATATTATTTAGTTGCTTTCTTTTTGTTAGCAACAGTTTTACGTTTTCCTTTTCTGGTTCTAGAGTTATTCTTTGTACGTTGTCCTCTTAACGGAAGACCCATACGGTGACGAATTCCTCTGTAACAACCTATATCCATTAAACGCTTAATGTTTAATGAAACTTCACTACGTAATTCACCTTCTATAGTGTAGGCACCTACGGCTTCACGAATACGACCAATCTCGTCATCATTCCACTCTGTTACTTTCTTGTCTTCTGAAACATTAGCAGTTGCCAAAATCTCTTTTGATCTGCTTCTTCCTATTCCAAAGATGTATGTTAATGCAATTACACCTCTCTTTTGTTTTGGGACATCTATCCCTGCAATTCTAGCCATAACTATTAACCTTGTCTTTGTTTAAACCTAGGGTTCTTTTTGTTAATTACGTATAATCTGCCTTTGCGACGCACAATCTTGCAATCGGCACTTCTTTTCTTTATTGATGCTCTTACTTTCATAATGAAGCGATTTATCCGTTAGTAACGGTATGTTATACGAGCCTTAGTTAAATCGTAAGGACTCATTTCTAATTTTACTTTATCTCCAGGTAATAATTTGATATAGTGCATACGCATTTTACCTGAAATATGCGCGGTTACCACGTGACCATTCTCTAGCTCTACCCTAAACATAGCGTTAGATAATGCTTCTATAATTGATCCGTCTTGCTCTATTGCTGGTTGCTTTGCCATTATGCTACTGCTTTTCTGTTTTTACCTGATTTCATCAAACCATCGTAATGACGATTAAGCAGGTATGAATTTACTTGTTGCATAGTATCTATAGCTACACCTACCATAATAAGTAATGAAGTACCTCCATAAAATAAAGCCCATCCTTGTTGGATACCAATAAGTTTGTGAGCAAATGCAGGAAATACTGCAATTAATGCCAAGAATATCGATCCTGGAAGGGTTATCTGCGACATGATTCTATCTAAATACTCAGCAGTTTCAGAACCGGGTCTAATTCCAGCAATAAATCCTCCACTTCTCTTTAAATCATCGGCCATCTTATTAGTAGGTACTGTGATTGCTGTATAGAAGTATGTGAATATGATAATAAGCACTCCAAAAACAACATTATACCAAAATCCAAATATGTCACTAAAATTAGTCTGTAACCAAGCCCCTGTGCTTGTATTTTCTAAGAAACTTGCTCCTCCAATCAAACCAGGAACAAACATAATTGCTTGCGCGAAAATGATTGGCATTACTCCTGAAGCATTCAGCTTAAGTGGAATGTACTGGCGGTTTCCAAATACATTCTTTTCGTATGCACCAGAAGCAGTTCTTCTCGCATAAGAAACTGGAATCTGACGAACAGCCATTACCAGAAAAATACAAAGCAAAATAATTACAAACCAAACCACAAGTTCGATAAGAATCATAATATAACCTCCATTAAAGTCAGTTACTCTAGCTACCCATTCCTGCACAAAAGAAACTGGCATCGTCGCGATGATACCCACCATAATCAATAATGAGATACCATTACCAATACCTTTATCAGTAATTTTTTCACCTAACCACATTGCAAATACACAACCCGTCACGAGTATAATTACCGAAGAAATATAAAATGTAGGAGTCAATCCAAAAACAAAAGCTTCTGCTGGCACACCTAAAGATGGTAATGCAGCAAGATAACCTGGAGCTTGGAGTAAACAAATACCAATGGTTAACCATCTTGTAATCTGGTTAATTTTACGTCTTCCGCTTTCTCCCTCTTTTTGTAATTTCTGAAGGTACGGAATTGCAATACCCATTAATTGCACTACAATAGAAGCAGATATATAAGGCATAATACCCAAAGCAAAAACAGAAGCATTAGAAAAAGCTCCTCCTGTAAAAGCATTAAGTAAACCACCTAATCCTCCACCTTCGAAATTTGAAGAAAAGCTTCCTAATTGCGAAGCATCTACTCCTGGAAGTACTACCTGAGCACCAAATCTATATACAAGAAGAAGCGTGAGCGTTAAAAGTATTCTACTTTTAAGTTCGTCTATCTTCCAGATATTTTTTATTGTTTCTATAAATTTCATCCTATAAATATTGTTAAAGAGTTACAGCCTCTCCACCAGCAGCCTCAACAGCCTTCTGAGCAGATGCAGTAAATTTATGAGCAGTCACTTTTAATTTCGCTTTAAGCTCACCTCTTCCTAATATCTTTACTAAATCGTTCTTACGAGCTAATCTATTTTCCACAAGAACATCAAGAGTTACTTCCCCTTTAATGCGTCCTGCATCTACATATTCCTGTAGCGTATCTATATTCACTCCAGTATACTCCTTGCGGTTTACGTTTGTAAATCCAAATTTAGGCACACGTCTTTGAAGTGGCATTTGCCCTCCTTCAAAACCTAATTTCTTAGAGTATCCAGAACGCGACTTTTGTCCTTTGTGACCACGTCCTGCCGTACCTCCGTTACCCGTAGCTTCACCACGACCACGACGACTATCGTTCTTTTTTACTGCGCCTTTTGCAGGCCTTAAGTTACTTAAATTCATTTCTATAATTTATCTAAGCTTCTTCTACAGAAACTAAATGACTTACTTTATTTATCATACCAAGGATAT
>CAZXMY010000156.1:0-5728 GCA_964641325.1 uncultured Flavobacteriaceae bacterium
CCACGTAGCCACGGTTGTATCCTGTGTGATGAAGTATAGACGTATTAGGGAATCCTGCATATTTAATAGCACTTATGGCAATCCCATTGTAATTATTAGAAAGGCTTTCCTTTCCTTCTGATGTGACAGATTTTACCGTAATACCTGAGGATAAACCCTGGTGAGTATGCCTTTCTATCTTACCTTTAGAATTTGTCATTTCTTGTGCCGCAGGTTCCCCTTTATCATTTTTATACAGGTCACCATATACTTGATACTTTGCGTCTGGGCCGTGCGCGTCTAGGGTTTCAAAAAAAGATTGTTGTGCAAATGTGCTAGAGAAGGCTAGCAATGCAGTAAACAGTGTGAAAATTACTTTAGTTTTCATCGTTGAATTGTTTAGGTTTTTTATTTAACTACGGCTAAAGTAGTCTGACACTAGCTTTTGTAGGAAAGTACTTTCTGAATAACCGTATTTATTTCTGAACCGTAGCTTAACAACAATGATGTAGGGGTTTGGTTTACGCTTTCGCGAAAGCGACCTCTTATATATTAGAAATAAGAGATATAAACTCCTCCTTTTTCTCCCGGGAGATAGAGATAGAGATGTCGTTGTCCATTACAATGTACCCGCCATCACTTTTTATATACTCCTTGATTTTATTAAGATTAATTAGGAAGGATCGATGAGGTCTGTAAAAAATATGTTGATCCTTAAGAAGTTCTACAAAGTGCTTAAGGGTTTTTACAATAAGCAATTCTTGATTATCCTGAGTAAATACTTTTGTATACATACCGTCTGCCTGAAAAAGAAGTATGTCATCAAAGGGCATAAACTTGATGCTGTTTCCTAATGGTAGGGCTATTTTTTGAAAGGTTTTCTTTTTAAAACTCTCCTTGAGTGCTTCTAATTTAAGATTAATTTGTGAGCGCCCCATAATACTTATGGCTTTGTCTACCGCTTCTTTTACTTGGTTAGCACGTATGGGTTTTAGTAGATAGTCTATTGCACTCAATTGAAAAGCTTGTATGGCATACTCGCTATAAGCTGTGGTAAAAATAATTTCAAAACCAGCAACATCTTTATCTATAAAATTGAGAATTTCTAGTCCAGAGTGTTTAGGCATTTCTATATCTAGAAATACAATGTTAGGCTCTTCCTCTTTAATAATGGAAATACCATCTAGGAGATTGCCTGCCTCAAAAACCTCTGTGATTTTAGGACAGTTTTCTTCTATAAGAATGCGCAGGAGGTTTCTTGCACGTTTTTCGTCATCTATTATAATCGCTTTCATCCTTAGTTTTTTAAGATAGGTATTTCTAAAATTACTTTTGTGCCTGCGGCTTCTCCTTGAGCGTTTGTGAGATCTACAGTTTGAACCCCTACAGGAACATCTCCTCGTTCATTAAGGAGATTGAGACGGCTCTCATTTGCCTTGGTAGAAAAGGAGGGTTGTAATTTTTTTACCTGTGCTTTTATAATGGCAGAGGCCTTACGACCTATGCCATTGTCTAGAATAATACAAGAAATTGTTCTTGCGTTTTCTTGAGTAAACGAGATACTAAGCTGTTTTTCATTTTCCTTATGTAGTAGTCCGTGTTTGAGGGCATTTTCTACATACGGTTGTATGAGCATAGTAGGTATTTTGATAAACTCTGGATGGATGTTTTTATGAACGTGTATGGTGTATTGTAAATCGTCTCCAAAACGCAATTTCTCTAAGTCTAGATACATATGTAAACTTTCTACCTCTTGCTGTAGCGTGATATGCCCTGCATCACTATACTGGAGATATCTACGCATTAAATCTGCAAACTTCCCGAGGTAATCTCCTGCTAGGTTTTTTTCATTAAGAATAATGTATTCCTGTATAGAGTTAAGTGCATTAAAAATAAAATGCGGATTAAGCTGCGCCTTGAGTGCTTTGAGTTCGCTATCCCGATACTGTTTTTCTAAGGCGAGGCGTTTTTGTGTTTCTCGAAGTTCTAGGGTAACGAGATTTGCTTTTTTCTTGGTTTGGATTCTACTGTAGCCGAATATTCCTGAAAGTATGACCAAACCTAAAATTATAAAAGCTCCAATGGTGTAATTTAGATTTCGTTTGCTAGTGAGTTCTACCTTTTCCTTTTCTGCTCTTATGCGCTCGGTATTAAATTTAGTCTCTGCATTAGCGATTAGTTGGCGTTTCTCTACGCCAAAAATACTGTCTTTTAATTTTACATACAGTGCATTTTCTTTCATTGCTGTTTTTTGATCTCCTAAAATAGAATAGGCGATAAAAAGAGATCGATGGATACGCCTAGGCCAGTATAGATTTCCTGTTTTCTGGAAATTTTTTAGCGCCTTTCTGTACATTGGTATAGATTCCTTATGGTTTCCCATAATTGATTTTGCCGTTGCCATTTGATACAATATGTACCCTGCATTTTGTACTTGCTCTTGCTGTATGAAGAAGTGAGAAGCGTCCTGCCCATATTTCATTGCAATACGATGATATTCTTCTCTTTCTTTTAGGGTATATCTTAATTTAGAGGAAAGGATTTTGTTATAACGGGAGCGTTTTGCTTTTACTAAGTTTTGTCCAGTAAGGGTTTCTGCCTTTTCAAAATATATTTGGGCACTGTCTAACATGGGAAGCGCGTTAAAGAAGCGATCCTCTGTATGTAGGTTCATGTAAATGTTAGCAAAGTTGAGAAAGCTTCTTGCTTTGAGAAGATTATTAGGCGATTTTACTAGCGCCTCAATCGCGTGCTGCATAGTTTCAATGGCTTTGTTAAAATTGTCGTTTTCCCGATCTATTTCTGAAACTAATAATTGTGTCTCTATAAAATCTTCTTCGTTAGGGTATTTTTCAAGCAACTTTATAGCTTTTAAGGTGGATGCAAGCCCATCTTTATACTTTCCAGTTTGCACATCGTAATCTGCCTGTGCTATATGCATTTTTATATAGAGTCTGGGCGAATCAATGCTATCGGTGATGCTTTTTATTTCCTTTAACACCTGGATGTTGTCTCGAGTGATACGCATATTATTGTATGTGATCAACTCATAAAGTAAATGCAGTCTGGTACTATCTTTAGCTTTGTGTGACGTTGCATTTAACGGAGGGCTATCTCCGTAATTTTGCGCGTGTACCGGACAAATGACTAAAACAAAAATTAGGTAAAAAAGAAAGCGCATATAGTGAAATGAATGATTTGAGAATAAAGATCTAAGAAAAGACCTTTACAAAGTATAAAAACTTTCTAAAAAGTAGCTTTTTATTTCTGTAATACACCGTATGAGATATGGATTCTTTATGTCACAAAGATTTTAAATCGCTGTAGTAGTTTCTCAAAAATTGTATAATCTGCATTTTAGAAACCCTCACGGTTATTCAGAAAGGATCTGTACGCGCACCACTCAAATGGTTTTTTATTTGTGGCAAATTAATAGTGTCTCGCTGGATCGAGATTATTTAAAAACCTCAATTATGAAAACAAAATTATTCTTATTTTTTTATGTGTTTCTGCTTTCTCGAAAGCACAAAACAATTTTGACACACCAGTTGTAAATCCCTTTGGGATATCACCTACTGGGCCTCCACCTTACAAGCCTGATTTTTTTGACCTTTTGGTAGATGAGGTATTATCTGTTGCTGATAATGCAATACTATCTTTTAAACTGTATCCTAATCCTGCAACAGATCAAGTAACAATCCAAAGTGAAGCTCAGGTAAAAACGGTTACAGTATACAATGTTCTAGGGCAAGAAGTATTACTTTCTAATGAAGCTTCTCTTTTTGTAGGCAGTCTAAGCTGGATTATATATAGTTGTGGTAGAAGATGTGCTAGGAAATGTTGGAAATGAACGTCTTATAAAGCGATAAGACATGATAGGTTAAATAAATGTTTAGTTAATATGCTAAGGGCGAGATATTCTTAAAGGGTATCTCGCCTTTTGTTTTTTTAATTGTTTGGAAGGAGACACACAAGGCTACGATGGTTCTAATAAAAAGATTTTACAGTTTGTAAATCTTTTTTGTCGTAAAAAAATAGCACTCCGTTACGATAGGTTTCCTAGGTTCCTTATTTTTGGAATAACTATTGTAATTCACACTATACTAATCTCTACAAAGTATAGTTATGATAACAGGAATAGTGTATATGAAACAGTTTGTAATCGGTTTGTTTTTTTTGCTAGGAGTTACTTCTCCTACAGCTAGTCTTGCTCAAGATATACCGATTGATGTAGCTATTACAGAGCGTGTATTGCCTAATCCTGATAATAGCGCCTTTGCCATAGGGGAGTGGTTTAGATTCCGTATTCATTATGGTTTGGTAACGGCGGGTTATGCAACACTAGAGGTTGCTCAAGATCTAACAAACGAGAATGCCTACCATATTAAAGGCTATGGTACAACAACAGGGCTATCTCGTCTCTTTTTTAAAGTGGAAGATTACTATGAGACTAAAGTAGATAAGACCACGGCTTTACCGTATCAATTTATTCGTAAAATTGATGAAGGAGGACATACAAAAAATAAAGTCATAGATTTTGACCAAGAAGCACGTATGGCTTATGTGCATGACAAAAAAAGAAATAAGGAACACGAGATAAAAACGCCTGGAGACGTGCAAGATATGGTGAGTACCTTTTATTACCTTCGCAATGCTTTAGATGTAGCCAGTTTAAAAGTAGGTGATGAAGCAGAGGTAACTATGTTTTTTGATGAAGAGAACTTCCCTTTTAAGCTTAGATTTTTAGGAAGAGATAAGATAAATACAAAATTCGGAAAAGTCGCTTGTCTCAAATTTAGACCTTTAGTACTTGCGGGTAGAGTTTTTAAAGAACAAGAAAGTCTCACGATTTGGGTGAGTGATGATGATAATAAAATACCTGTTCGTATTAAGGCTAGTCTTGCAGTAGGATCAATTAAAGCAGATCTTGTCGAATATAAAGGTCTTAAAAATCAGTTTAAGATTATTGTAAACTGATAATAACTAACTAATACAATCTATGAAAAAACCAGTTCAGGCAGATATCAAAAAATTAATAGATGCACTGGATGATAAATACGAGAAAATTGATCAGGATCTCGATGATCATTTAGAAGGACTTTTACAAAGTAAACCCATTACATATTGGGATTATATCCATACAGATGCACTTTTAAATTTACAATTACCTAGGACTAATTTCCCTGATGAGAATGTATTTATTATGTATCATCAGGTTAATGAATTATTATTTAAGATGGTACTTTGGGAGATTGAACAAGTGTGCCATCATAAGGCACTTACTGCAGAATTTTTTAGTTCTCGACTCCATCGTATAAGTCGGTATTTTGATATGTTGACCTCCTCTTTTGATATTATGAAAGAAGGAATGGACATTGATCAGTATATGAAGTTTAGAAAAACCCTGACACCAGCCAGTGGTTTTCAAAGTGCACAATACCGTAAGATAGAATTTGCAAGCACAGATTTGATTAACCTTATTGATGCACGCTTTCGCGAAAACATAGACAGAAATACTTCGTATGAACATGCTTTAGAACATCTGTACTGGCAGGCTGCAGGAAAAGATTTTAAGACAGGAAAGAAATCGTATTTACTCTCTGCATTTGAAGAAAAATATAAAAATGAATTTGTTGCATTCACACAAGAATACAATACCATAAATTTGTATGCGAGATTTAAAGACCTTCCTGAAAATGTACGTCAGGATCCTAAATTACGTGACGCTATGCGTCATTATGATTATACT
>CAZXMY010000157.1:0-5669 GCA_964641325.1 uncultured Flavobacteriaceae bacterium
AAGGACAAGGTGCAGATTTTCAGAGTTATCATTGGGATGTGATTTTTGAAGATGGCGACTTCTTTAAAGAAGGCTTTGGAGGTCAGGGGCTTTACATATCACCTTCAAAAAGATTAGTTATTGGATTTTTTAGTGCAGGCAAGGATAGGACGAATAATAACCGTAATATGATATCCCTTGTTCGTAGTTTGGCATTACTAGAACAGTTTAAAGAATAAATTAGCCAAATACTGAGCCTAGCAAGGAACTGAGGTGAAAAACAAGCTTTTTTAAGCAAAAACACTTCTAGTGCTAATTCCTTTCTACCGCCTACCTCTACTCCTATTCCGATTACCACTGTTAGAATTAGAAGAACCTCCAGAACGACTTGATCTCGAGTTGCTATTATTTCTAGAATTTCCAGAATTCCCTCTATTGGGATTTTGTGGCCGTCTTCCTCTACCTTGTCCTTGTTTGATAGGTTCTGTAGACGCATTTGGGTCGGGTTCAAAACCTGGGATAATCTCTACAGGGAGTTTTTGTTGGGTTAGCTTCTCTATAGATTTAAGATACGAAGTCTCATCTGCACTTACGAGTGAGAGAGCCTTTCCGTTAGCTCCTGCTCTACCCGTTCTTCCGATACGGTGTACGTAGTCTTCAGGAATGTTAGGCAACTCAAAGTTTATAACATAAGGCAATAAAGGAATATCAATCCCACGCGCGGCAATATCTGTAGCCACAAGCACTCTAATAGAGCCATCCTTAAATCCCGCAAGGGCTTTTGTGCGCGCACCCTGACTTTTATTCCCGTGTATGGCAGCTGCAGAAATACGGGCTTTGTCCATCTTCTTACAGAGTCTATTCGCACCGTGCTTCGTTCTTGTAAATACCAGAACCTGTTTCCAATTACCGTCTGATATGAGTTTAATAATCAATCCTGTTTTTAAGGTTTTGGCCACACGATATACCTGTTGATGTATTGCCTCTACCGTTGAGTTTTCGGTAGCGGTTTCTACTGCTACGGGATTGTAGAGAAAATCTCTTGCAAGGCTTTTAATCTCCTTAGAAAACGTAGCCGAAAACAATAAACTCTGCCTTTTCTTAGGGAGTAAATCGGTGATTTTCTTGATATCTCTTAAGAAGCCCATATCCAGCATTCTATCGGCTTCATCCAGTACTAAAATCTCAATATTAGACAGCGATAACAATCGCTGATTTTCTAAATCCAGTAATCGTCCCGGTGTTGCGATAAGAATATCCGCTCCATTTCTAATAGTAGCTACTTGCGGTCTTTGATTTACACCTCCAAAAATCACTGCAGACCGTATATCTAAATACTCACTATACGCACGTACATTTTCGTATACTTGCGCGGCAAGTTCACGAGTAGGTGTGAGTACGAGCGCTCTTACTTTGCGTTTTCCATTCCTTGGGTTTTGAGATAAATTCTGCAGCATAGGCAAGGTGAATCCTGCGGTTTTTCCCGTACCTGTTTGAGCAGAAGCGAGCACATCTTTTCCTTTTAAAATTAAAGGGATGGCTTGTGATTGTATAGGTGATGGAGTAGTATAGCCTTGCTTCGCAATGGCTTTTAATAAGGCTTTAGATAAGCCTAGAGAATTAAATGACATATATGTAATTGTGCAAATGACTTCTACGATATAGTGTCATTTTCTATTAAGGCCGCAAGGTACATCTAATTTATGCTTCCTATGTGCTTTTATTAGTTTAATCCGTACGAAGCGAAATCCTAGGAAACTCCTATCTTTCGGTAGAATTGTATTTTTTATGATGGGCTTATGGCATATGATCTTTACTTAGGAGAACGCATTGAACAGCTGCTTAGAAATAGGCATATCTCGTATTATACAAAAAAAATGATGGGAGGGCTTGTCTTCTTTTTTAATGAAAAAATGGCCTTTGGCATCTTCTTAGACAAATCCAATAGCGATAGTTTACTTATGCTCAAAATTGGGGAAGAAAATTATAAACGAGAAATAAAAAAAGAAGTTACTCGTCCTATGGACTTTACGGGTAAAGCTAGTAAAGGATACATTTTTGTAACAGCTGATGGCTTTGACCTAGAGGAAGACCTCAGCTATTGGATAACGCTCGCCGTGAGTTACAATGCCACTACCTATGGGAAGTAAAAGAGAGCGTGTTCTGTTTAAGCCCAGCCTTCTCGCTTTACCAGATTCGCAATATGCATAAAGTGATGCATACTGTGCCAAGCATATCTTCCTACATTTTCGCGTAAGCTAGAAACCGCATTGCCATCGGGATGCACAAAAGTACGGTCAAGTTCTGTATCACTCAAAGCGCGCACTAATCGCACGAGTTTGTAATGCACCGCTTCAATATGACGTAAGGACCACTCCACTGGCATTCCCTTTAAATCGGGTTGCGCTGCCCATTTGTCTTGTAAATAGGGCTTAATAGTAGGATTATCCTCGGTAAGTGCCCATTTAAAACGTATGTAGCTATTGTGATGACTATCTGCCACGTGATGAACTACCTGACGTACCGTCCAACCTTCAGAGCGATAATGGGTGTCTAACTGAGCCTCTGTCATCTCACTTACCATATCTCTCAATTGCGAAGGAAACATTTCTAGAATGGTCGTCCACTCATTCAGTTTTTCTGAAGATATAGTCTCTGGCGCCTTAAACTTGCCTATCGGATATTGTAAACGTGCTGTATTTTCCATATCCCAAAAATAGAAAAAGTGCATACCTAAGTACGCACTTTTTTATAAGTAGTTATTCACAAGATATACGCTTTCGCGAAATCGAGCTCACGAGACCTGTTTGCTGGCAGGCAGGTTCATTACCATCCGGAGAGCCAAGCGATAAACTGTCTACCTTTAGACAGAAGCGTTATCCATTCAATGATTTTTACTATTGTGGAAACCTGTTTAGTCACTATTAATTTTGTTCATTTTCTTTGCTCGTCCAAAGAAAACGAAACCAAAAGAAAAGACGCTTTTTCTTAGGTATTTTTTCGCTTTAAGCGAAAAACCACAAGTCGTATCCTAAATTTTCTCCAAGGTTTCAAAATTTTTTAACGGACACACCTCGTTATACTGAAGAAAAAGGAAAAACAGCCTGAGGAGTTTATATCTCCAGTACAAATTACTTTACAGCGACCAACTCTACGTCAAAAACGAGCGTAGCATCTGGAGGTATCACACCACCAGCACCAGCACTGCCATAAGCAAGATCAGAAGGAATTACAAAACGAGCCTTATCGCCCACTTTTAATAAACCTATGCCTTCATCCCAACCCGGAATTACTTGTCCCACACCCAAAGCAAAATCTATAGGCTGGTTGCGCTTGTACGAACTGTCAAAAACAGTTCCGTCTGGCAATTGTCCTTTATAGTGTACAGAAACGGTTTGTCCTTTTTCTGCTTTGGCACCATTTCCTTCTTGTATAATCTGGTATCTAAGACCGCTTTCTGTTTTGTCAAAACCAGCAGCAAGTCCTTCTATTTGGGCTTCTTGAGCCGCTTTTGCCTCTGCGATTCGTTTGGCACGCGAACCTTCGAAAGTCCTGAAAGCCTCTACGGCATTCCACGCCTCTGCATCTGCTCCTTGACGGATAATTTCTATAGTATCCATAGTATCACCCTGTGCAACTGCATCTACCACATCTTGTCCTTCTACCACATTGCCAAAAACAGTATGTTTACCATCTAACCAATCTGTTGCGATATGAGTAATAAAAAACTGACTGCCATTAGTGCCAGGACCTGCATTTGCCATACTCAGTTTTCCCGGGCCATCGTGCTTCAGGTCAGGATGAAACTCATCGTCAAACTTATAACCTGCATCTCCCGTTCCTGTACCTTGAGGACAACCTCCCTGAATCATAAAATCTGGAATCACACGATGAAATTTTAGTCCGTCATAATAAGGTGTTCCTTGTGGTTTTACAGAATTCTCAAGATTCCCTTCTGCTAGAGCAACAAAATTCCCTACTGTTCCCGGAGTTTTCTCGTGTTCTAGTTTTACTAATATTGCGCCTTTAGGCGTGTTAAATTTTGCGTATATACCGTCTTGCATGGTGCATTTTTTAAATGAGCTGCAAAGATAGTGAGGAAGAATGAATTACGGATGATGATTTTGAGTTGAGAGTTGAGAGTTGAGAGTTGAGAGTTGGAAGTTGGATGATGGGTGATGGGTGATGGGTGATTGGTGATTGGTGATTGGTGATGTCTAACAAGTAAGAAACTATTAATGATGCTACAATTAATTAGTGACTTTAAACCTCTTAGTGGCCTCCAGTCCGCATTTTTAATATTTATGATATGCTTTGCTGGCATTCTACTAATGAGCTAATAATTTCAGAAAATCATCTTTACGTCTAATAGACACGTCTATATTCACATTGTTAATCATAGTGACATAGCCGCCTTTACCTTTTGTATATTTTTTTATATAATTAATGTTGATTAGGTGCGAGTTATGTACTCTAAAAAAGTAATCTGTATTTAGTAAATTTTCATAATATTTGAGCGGTTTTGAGACCACAAAACTCCTATCAAGTGTATGTATGCTCGTATAACTTGCATCTGCCTGACAACGAATGATATCCTCCATTTTTAAAACTTCAAACCCATTATTTGACGGGATAGTGATATGTTTTTTATGATTTCTAGCATCTAAATTGTGGAGTAATGTTTCTATTTGTAGTTCAATGTTGGGTTTTATTTTTTCGCGTTGTAATCTATTTATGGTATCATGGAAGTCCTGGGCATCAATAGGTTTTAAGAGATAATCAAACGCACTAAACTTAATCGCTTTTATGGCATAATTTTCAAAGGCTGTTGTAAAAACAACTGCAAAATTATAATTGTCCAATTGTTGCAAATACTCAAATCCAGTTTTGTCATGAATTTCTATATCAAGTAATACCAACTGGGGTAACAATTGTTTTGTTTTCTTAACAGCTTCTTCAACTGTAGTGCAAGTAGCGACAATATCCAGAGAGATTGGACTCGTTTTAATAAGATCCGATAATCTATCTATACAATGCTGTTCGTCATCTATTATAATTGTTTTGATCATAATTAAAACGCTAAGTCTAAGGGTAACAGTACTTCTATTCGAGTACCTTTATCTTTCTCAATGATTTTTATATCGCCATTAGTTTGCTTTAGTTGGTTAACAATGTCGATACGATTTCTAGTTATTTTCATACCGTAAGATGTTTCTTTTTCGCGCTTGTTCTTAATGGATATTCTCATTCCTATTCCATTATCATCAACTGAATATAAAATCATGTCATCCATTTTAATGGCTTCAATAACAATATGGCCATCGTTTTCTTTTTTAGAAAGTCCATGTTTAATGCTATTTTCAATAAATGGTTGCAATATTAAAGGCGGTATGAGTGTATTATCTGCATCTATTGAATCATCAATTCGTATTTCATACGTAAAGCTATTTTTAAAACGCTTATTCTCTATATCAAGATACATTTTTATTAATTCTATATCTTCAGAAAGAAGAATATCTTTTTTTTCAGAGTTTACTAAAGTCTGACGAATAAGCATTGAGAATTTTGTGAGGTAATCGTTAGCAGCTACTACATCATTTTTTAAAATGTAATCTCCTATCGAATTAAGGGAGTTAAAAATGAAATGAGGATTCATTTGTGCCCGTAATGCCTTAAGCTCAGTATTGGAT
>CAZXMY010000158.1:0-5667 GCA_964641325.1 uncultured Flavobacteriaceae bacterium
ACTACAGGTGATAATTATGTAGGTACTGCACCCTTACAATTGCGAGAAAAGTTAAGTGCCATTTATGCTGATGTAGCTGCCAATTTTGAGGCACCTAGTAAACCACAATTAAATAATATTAAATTGCTAACAGATCGTTTTGAAAAAGCAAAAGAAGACTTCGCTAAAATTAAAACAAAACGTTTTTCTAAATTAGAAAAATACCTTTCTAAAAATGAAATGCCTGCATTCACTATAGACTCCAAAGAAGATTTCTTAAAAGATTAAATACGTTACCGTAGCATAAGCCCTCTTTGCGGAGGGCTTTTTTTGTTTATAAATGGTTGAGAAGTCTCAGTACGCTTTCGCGAAAGCAAAACAAACCCATTGTATATTTAAGAAACCGAATCTTATGAACGATAGACCCAATGATATCCTACGCATACGTCCTCTTATTCCAGGTGCTCGCGTAGACGACCGCATGAGCGCAGACGAGCAATTTCAAAATGCCACCATACGACCTATTGCAAAGCTTCAAAACACCCTACTTATTGAGGTATTTAGAAATTATATCACAAAACGGAAAAATGTGTTTTATGACTTATCTCTTGAAAAGCGGCTATCGTATATAGAAAATGCCATTCATAAGGATATGAAATTCAGAAATAGCCTTAAAGGGATGATTATCGGACAGTTTACTGTAGAAGAATATCTTTTGTACATCAAAAACTCTTCGGCATTAAATAAGCGTATGATGAATATCGTAAAGGAACGACTTATAAGCCAAGTTCAACTTTTTGAACGTCCTGATACCTTAGAAAAAGTGAGTTAATGCGTTCGTTTCAAGACATTCCACAACCTAGCAACAACAGCCCAATTGACCCTTCTTCTACCGTGGAGTTAATAGTATTTATTGCGCTGCCTATATTGCTTATTATCACCTATTTCCTTATGCGTAAACGCAATAAAAAGAACAGGGATTAGTCAATTAAAGATTCTCCATTAAGATCTGTTGTAAGCACATCACTCATATAGTCAAAAAACGGTCTGAGTAATCTAAAATGATCCAGCACTTTTTGAGTAAAGTCTGCTTCAAATACTTCTTCGTCGCTAAAAGAGTGGGTCACAAAAAAACTTTTAAGTCGAATTAAATCAATATTGGGATCATTCTTGTCAAAACCCTTAGGCGCTGTTTTCACAGGATCACGAGGTATAAATTTGCCTCCATATGCTTTCGCGAAAGCGGGCTCAGCAAGAATATCACGTATCTCACTGGCATCCATTTGGAACTCGGTACGAATGCGTTTTAAGTCTTTAGGTTCTGGATTGAAAAACCCACCAGCAACTACAGATTTCCCGCCTGCTTCTAAGCGCAAATAATAACCGCCACGACGGTGCGCTCCAGCTCGACTAAAACTCACGCTCCTATGAATATTATAAGGTGTCTTATTCTTACTAAATCTAATATCTCTATTAATTCTAAATATCTTGAGTTTTTCTATTTCATCGGTTTCATTGAGACCATCGCGTATATCTGCATACACCGCTTTTAAGGCTTTCTCACTGGATTGATACTCCTTTTTATGCGCTGCCATCCACTCACGATGATTGTTTTTAGCAAGCTTTTTAAGAAATTGAAATGAGGATTTTGGTATGGTATTCATAGGCTTTAGTTCTGCTATTTTAAAGATACTTATTATAACTCTATATCGTGCAAGATAAGACCGCTTGCTTGAGCAATGTGTTCTAGTTTTAAGCTGTTGTTAGGTTCTAAGGTCTTTTTTATAAAATCGAGGTCTACTTTTCCAGTACCAATATGAAAAAGAATCCCCATCATTAATCTAATTTGGTGCCGCTTAAAACCTTTCCCTTTTACTCTAAACATATAGCTCGTCTCTGGAAAAAAATTAGCTGTATAGAGTTCATTTACAACAATTTCAGAAGTAGTTACCGTTCCTATGGTTTGCGTTGTGGGTTTAGGCTTATAGGTATAGGTTCTAAAATCGTGTGTCCCTTTAAAAAGTTGAGCAGCCTCTTGCATTATACCTATATCAAGAGGTTCGCTATAATTGACCATATAAGGTGCGGCAAAGGGATGATTTTTCTCTCCTTGAGAAAAAAGATACAGATACTCCTTTTGTTGAGGTGCATCCATTACATTAAACGTTTTAGTGACTTTTTCGATAGTTAAGCACCTAATGTCCTGAGGTAAATTCTTATTTAAAAGTTCTAGAAAACCGTCTTCTGGCAAGGGCTCATCTTTGAGGAAAAGCTCAACATATAATGCATTTGCAGACACTTTTGCATCGGTACGTCCAGATGCTAGAAACTTAAAGTTTTTACGACCTAAGATATAGGAAAAAGTGCGCTCCATCATACGTTCTACCGTATTCACATCGGGTTGTTTTTGCCAACCGTGGTATCTAAATCCTAGGTATTGGATTTTGAGTAGATAGTAATAGCGTTTTTCAAACATTGCCTAAAAATATGTAAATTGAAGTCAAAACAACCTTAAAACCTTTCAAAAATGACATCACCTTACAAACCCAATACCCTTTTCTGGGTAATCGCCGTTTTAGCGCTTTTGTGGAATTTTATGGGTATTTTTCAGTTTATCGGCCCCATTTTCTTTCCAGAAGCAATCTTTGAAGGATATAGTCAAGAAGCCGTGGATATGTTTAATGGCTTCCCTACTTGGTATACTGTAGTTTTTGGTATCGCTACCATAAGTGGTTTGCTGGCATCTATAGTGTTTCTTATGCGTAAAAAGATTGCTGTATTTTTATTTTTGGTATCTATGATAACTGTGTTTATTGTAGAAGGCTATTATATCTTTGGCACCAAGGTTACTGAAATATTGGGACAAGCAGCCATTTATATGCCAATTATAGTAATCGTTTGCTCTATCTTCTTGTATTTCTATTCAAAAGGAGCAGCTCGCAAAGGATGGCTTAAATAAAATAACGGAATAACGCATTAGAAAGGTCGCCAGAAACGGTGGCCTTTTGTATTTTTAAGAAGTGAAACTTTTTGAAGGCTTTTTAAACACGCAACCACTCTGGAAACAGGAGCAATTTGGATTACGGCAGTTTAAAATACCTGAGCTTGATTGGGATACTTTTTCTCCAGAACCTATTGCACATACACTTAGACTAGGCCATCAAGTGGAATTTGTTTTTCTTCAAATTCTTAATAATCACACTGAATATGACGTGCTTGCGCATAGTATTCAAATCAAAAAAGGAAATAAAACTATTGGAGAGTTAGATTTTCTTATCAAGTACCAAGGTCAAATCTATCACATAGAATTAAGCTGCAAATTTTATCTCATTGACCCTACTATCACCGAACCCATACATAGATTAGTTGGTCCGAATAGAGGCGATATGTTTTTTACAAAGCTAGATAAGACTAAAGAACAACAACTGCCATTACTCTATTCAAGAGAAAGTGCTTCTCAATTGGCGCTATTAGATATTGATCCATCTAAAGTGATACAAGAGGTATGCTTTTTAGCACAACTTTTTGTACCTATTACAGGAGAATTACCGAGCATACGACCGTTAAATAAACAATGTATATCGGGAAGTTGGTTGCGTATGAAAGAGTTTGAAAAGGATAGCTTTCGCGAAAGCGTTTTCTACATACCCTACAAAAACGAATGGTTACATCTACCTCACGAGAATGTCCAATGGCTGAATCATTTTGACACGCTTATGGATATTAACCTAAGGCATATCAATAAGAAATCGCCTATGGTCTGGCGCAAGTTAGCAGATGGAACAATGAATAAATTTTTTGTGGTTTGGTGGTAATCTAACTACTTTATTTATGCCTTGATTTCAAAACCGCTTCTACATCCTGAAGCCTAAACCCTTTTGCCTTAAGTAATACTAAATAATGAAAAAGTAAATCTGCACTTTCATTTAAAAACAATGCATCATTATCGTCTTTTGCTTCAATAACTACTTCTACAGCCTCTTCTCCTACTTTTTGAGCTACTTTATTAATGCCGGATCTAAACAGTGAAGCGACATAAGAGTCGGAGTTTTCTTGCTCATTCCATCTATTTGCAATTACGGCTTCTAAAACACTCAAGAATCCATAGGTCGCACTATTTTCTTCACCCCAACAGGTATCTGTGCCCTTATGACATGTTGGCCCTTCTGGATTTACTTGAATCAATAGTGTATCATTATCACAATCTACCGCAATGGATTTGAGGTGCAATACATTACCACTTTCTTCGCCTTTTGTCCAGAGGCGTTTTTTAGACCGACTGTAAAAGGTCACTTTTTGAGTATCTACAGTTTTCTTGTAAGCCTCCTCATTCATATATCCAAGCATAAGCACTTTTTGGGTGAGTGCATCCTGCACAATAGCTGGTACCAATTGGTCTGTATTTTTTTTAAAATCTATAATCATAATTTTATAATCGAACAGGAATGCCCTGTTGTTTGAGTTCATTTTTAAGTTCAGGAATGGCAATTTCTCCAAAATGGAATACACTAGCCGCAAGCGCTGCATCTGCTTTTCCTTCCGTAAACGCTTGCGCGAAATGCTCCATATTTCCGGCCCCGCCACTTGCAATGACAGGTATGTTTAACGTCTTAGAGAGTCTGGATAAAGCTTTGTTTGCAAAACCATCTTTAGTACCATCATTATCCATAGAAGTAAACAAAATCTCTCCGGCACCTCGTTGCTCAACTTCTTTAGCCCAATCAAATAAATTAAGACTAGTGGGTACTTTCCCTCCTACGACATGTACAATCCATTCATTATCAATGAGTTTAGCATCTATGGCAACAACGACACACTGAGAACCAAATCTCGCCACCAACTCATTAATGAGTTCGGGTCGTTTTACTGCGCTAGAATTTATAGAAACCTTGTCTGCCCCGTTTTTGAGCAAAGCATCAACATCTTCTATGGAAGATATCCCACCACCTACAGTAAAGGGTATATTAATTTGCGAGGCTACTCGCAATACCAAATCAGAAAGTGTTTTCCGTCTTTCTTCTGTAGCCGAAATATCAAGAAATACTAATTCATCTGCACTTGTCTCACTATACACTTTAGCCAGCTCAACAGGATCTCCTGCGTCTCGTAAATTGACAAAATTAGTTCCCTTTACGGTCCGACCGTTTTTGATGTCTAAACACGGTATTATTCTTTTTGTTATCATAAATGTATTTCCGCGAAGGCGGAAATCTTATCCACCAATTTCAAATTTTTATTTGTTACACAATTCTTCCGCCTTCGCGCAAGGTTATTGAATTAATAGAACTTAGGCCTTTCCCAAACTTTAATATCACCACAACTAGCATGTGTCATTCCTCCTTGATCAAACTCATATATCATTTGCCATTTACCGCCATTATTTTTATAGAGTACCGTTATAATATTCCCTCTACATCTGTTCATTTTTTTGAAATAGTGAGTAATGCTTATTTCTTTCCCTTTGAAAATATGTTTAGTATGATTGATTTAACTCAAACTCAAAAAAATCATACATATAAAGAAGACAATTAAGGCTACTATTCCATATTGAATTCTCTTATTTCTATCTTTTATTAACAGTCTTAAAGCAATTTCTGCAATTATAAGTGGTATGCCGAGGGTCCCTAGTCCAAACATCGCTATAACTCCCCATCCTTCTCCATTAGAAAGATTTGACCAGTTGACCAC